>NZ_JBHXWI010000076.1:0-37403 GCF_042671975.1 Rhodococcus sp. NPDC127593
CGGGGCCGGCGCCGAAGCCGGCCGCCGCATGCACCGAATGCGGGCGCGTGATCCGCGGCGGCGGGGCGAGGCTGTGCAACCGCTGCTGGCAACGCCGCCCCCAACGCCCCTACACCCGCGCCGAGCACCTCCTCGCCGAACTGGATGATCCGCCGAATTGGCTGTGGGACTTCACCATCCATGTGTCAAGTCGGTATTGTCCGGGGCAAGCGACACGTCTGGTGAGTCAGCTCGGGGCACTGCTGCCCATCGGAAATCTCCAAAGCGGGTACCGGGTTCCTCATGTACGGATTCTATCGAATCGATCAAGAATTATTTGCGAGACAGACCACTAGTGCGTTTCCCTGGCGGGGGTGTCCTTCGTTTTCTCCACTGTCGCTGCCCAATTGGAGAGCAGTTGAAGTGCGTCTTGGGATGGTGATTGTGGTTCGGCACTGTAGACGACGAGCCGCAGTGCGGGGTCCCCCTCGAGCGTTGCCACCTCGAAGTCCAGGGTCAGGTCGCCCACTGCCCGATGATGAATCTGTTTCGAGCCGCTCTTGTGGTGGTGGACGTTGTGGGCTGCCCAGCGGATACGGAATTCGTCGCTGCGCGTCGATAATTCGCCGATGAGGTCCGAGAGCTGGCGATCGTGCGGGTCGCGTCCCGCTTCGGCGCGGAGCATGGCGACGATGTCGCCTGCCGACTGCTCCCAGTTTGGGGCGAATTGCCGTCCGCGGGGATCGAGGAAGATGAATCGTGCGTTGTTCGGTGGGGGTGTGGGGGTGTCGAAGTGGTCGGAGTACAAGGCTCGGCCGAGCCGGTTGGCTGCGATGATGTCGAGCCGGCCGTTCTGGATGATCGCGGGGAGGTCGGTCATGGCGTCGAGCATCCGCCGGACCGCCGGACGGATCTTCGTCTGTGTGGGGCGTTGTCGTGCGGGGCGGATGGTGGTGTCGGCGGCGCGGATCAGGTCACGTAGGTGTCGTTCTTCGACGTCGTTGAGTTGCAGGGCCCGAACCAAGGATGTCAGGACGTTTTCGGAGACACCTGTGAGGTCTCCCCGTTCCAGTCGCCCGTAGTAGTCGACGCTGACTTGGGCGAGCATCGCCACTTCTTCGCGGCGCAGTCCGGGTACCCGTCGCCGGCCGTAGGATTGCAGGCCCACCTGCTCGGGGGTGATCTTGGCCCGCCTGGAGGTCAGGAAGTCCTGGATGTCGCTGCGGTGGCTCATATCCATCAACGATAAGCCGTCGTGGGAAGGCAAACCATGTACTGGCAGTGCATGGTTTGGCAAGTCGTGGCTCGAGCGTGCCTGTTGCGTCGGCCGCCTGGCTGGTTTCGTGAACGGCGAAGGCAATCCGATTGCCCGCCGGATTCGAAACCGGTCCCATTACCGCGCTGCCGACAGGCAGGCTTTCCCAGCTTAAGGAGACTGTTGTGCCGACCCCCGTACAGGGTTATGCCGCCCATTCATCCGATGCGGACCTTGTTCCCTGGTCGTTCGAACGCCGCGACCTCCGTCCCGACGACGTCGAAGTGGACGTCCGGTTCTGCGGCGTCTGTCATTCCGACATTCACCACGTCCGGAATGATTGGGGTGGCGAGAGCTACCCGATCGTCCCCGGCCATGAGATCGTCGGCACCGTGACCCGCGTCGGTCCGGACGTGACCCGCTACAAGGTTGGCGATACGGTCGGAGTTGGCTGCCTGGTCGATTCCTGCCAGCACTGCCACGCCTGCGAACAGCATCTCGAACAATACTGCGAGAACGGCAGCACGCTGACCTACGCCGGCACGGATCGCCACGATGGGTCGCCGACCTACGGCGGCTATTCGAACATGATCGTCGTCAGCGACAAATTCGTGCTGAACATCCCGGACGGCCTGGACCTCGCCGGTGCTGCGCCGCTGCTGTGTGCCGGCATCACCACCTATTCACCTTTGCGCCGGTGGGGCGCCGGCCCTGACAAGAAGGTCGCGGTCGTCGGCCTCGGCGGTCTTGGTCACATGGCGCTCAAGCTTGCCAAGGCGATGGGCGCCGACGTTACACTCTTCAGCCGCTCACCGGGCAAGGAAGACGATGCGCGGCGCCTGGGTGCCGATCACATCGTCATCTCCGGGAATGACGAGGAGATGATGGCCGCTGCGGGCAGGTTCGACCTGATCATCGATACCGTCCCCTACGCCCACGACCTCAATCCCTACATAGCGACGCTGGCTGCTCAGGGCACGATCGTGCTGGTCGGCTATCTCGGGCCCCTCGACGACACCCTGCACACCGCACCGATGGTGTTCCGCGGCCGCTCGCTAGGAGCTTCCCTGATCGGCGGCTTGGCGGAAACCCAGGAGATGCTCGATTTCTGCGGCGAGCACGGCATCACCTCGGATGTCGAGATGATCGATATCCAGGACATCAATGACGCCTATACCCGGATGCTCAGGAGCGACGTGAAGTACCGGTTCGTGATCGACGTGTCCACTCTCGGGAACAGCTGAGGAACGCCGCCATGCTTCGACACATTTTCATCGGCCCGGCGCTGCCGGATTGCACGGAAGCCCAGTTGTCCGGCGTGGTCGAGACCTTGCGCGAGCTTCCCAGCATCGTTCCCTGGATCCGGACACTCTCGGTCGAGAAGACACTCGACTGGTCCGGGACGAAGGCAGTCGTGCTCATCGCCGAGTTCGATTCACGGAACGACTGGGAACGCTACATGCACGAGCCCAGCCACCTGGCGCTCGGCGACAAAATCAAGGACACCATCGACCTCTCCCGGATGACCGTCGTGCAGACGGACGCCGAGGCGCTTCACCACCCACGGTAATTCACCAACCTTCTCCCAGATACGGAGTTATTCATGTCAGCACAATCATTGAACGGCAAAGTCGCCCTCGTCACGGGCGGCGGAACAGGCCTGGGCTACGGCGGCGCCCGGCGCCTGGCGGAGGCCGGCGCGTACGTCTACATCGTCGGTCGACGACAGAACGTCCTGGAGGAGGCGGCACAGGAATTGGGGCCCAACGTCCGCGCCATCGCTGCGGACGTGTCCAGCAAAGACGACATGGTCCGGGTGGCGTCCGTCATCCGGGAAGAGAAGGGGAACCTGGACATCATCTTCTCGAACGCGGGCTACTACCAGGGCCGACCGCTCGAGGAGGTGAGCGAGGAATTCCTGGACGGCATGCTGGGCGTCAACCTCAAGGGACAGCTGTTCACGGTCCAGGCCATGTTGCCGATCATGAATAGGGGCGGATCGATCATCCTGACGTCCTCCATGACCGCCTTCATCGGGTTGCCGGAGTACACGGCGTATGCCGCCACCAAGGCGGCCGTGGTCGGAATGGCTCGGGTCTGGACGACGGAGCTGAAGTCCCGCGGCATCCGCGTGAATGTCGTCAGCCCCGGGGCGATCCCGACCGAGGGCTACGAAACGGTCCAGGGCATGTCGCCGGAGCAGGTAAAGGACTTCGCCGAAAAGTGCGCGGCTGAGATCCCTGTAGGTCGTGTCGGTACGGCGGAGGAGATCGGGGACGCCGTGGTGTTTCTGGCCTCCGATGCAAGCACCTTTATCGACGGGGTCAACCTTGTCGTCGACGGGGGGCAGACGCAGGTGTACGCCGGCAGGCTCTGACAACTCCGCATGGACGGCTCGGTGGGCGCCGGATGCCGCCGGTGACGGCCAAGCGCGGGTCTTGGACGTGGCTACGTCTTGTTGGGCGCTGGATTGCTGCCTTGCTCGACTGTCCACGCGGCGATCTGAGCGCGAGAGGTGAAGCCCAACTTGATGAGTATGTGTTCGACGTGTCCTGCCACCGTCCGCGGTGAGAGGACCAGTTGGGTAGCGATCCCTTTGTTCGTGAAGCCCTCGGAGACCAATCGGGCAACTTGGAGTTCACGTTTGGTCAGCATCGGGGAATCGCTGTCCACGGATGGCTTCGCCCGGACCGGATCTTCGAGGGCAAATGCTATCGCGGTATCCAGGTCCATGTTCGCGCCTTCTTGACTCGCTGTCGTGAAGGTGGCGGCACTGAGGCTGATGCGGGCGAGGTGGTTGAATTCACTCTGGTGGACGGCCAGATCGGGGAACTGGACCGTGGGGCGACCGACCAGGTTGACCAAGTTGTCGGCGGCTCCCATCAGGACTGCGGCGCGTCGAGGGTTGTCGTCCTTGCAAGCAATCCACGCGAGCGACTGCAGACACAGGGAGGTAGTCAGCGGGTTGCCCGCTGTCTGGGTAAGCCGCAGTGCCTCTTTCGTCAGGTCTTCCGCGCGAGCTGTTTCTCCATTGCGCCATAGCGAAAGCCCGCTTGCCCATAGTGCGTAGGATCGGTAGTAGAACTCACCTCGTGATTCTGTTTCCGCCAATGCCTCTGCCAGGGCGCTGGCGGCTCGACTGGGTCGTCCGTTCAATTCATGCGCCCAACCGAGGAGAACTAGAGATTCAATGTGGGAGGCAGGGTTGTCCGCGTTCTCCCATGATCCAGCGGAATCCGCGAGGCGTATTGCGGCGCATTCGAGGTCGCCCTCGTAAAGCGCGATGAATCCTTCCGTCGAGTCGGCGAGTGTGCGGATGATGGGATCATCGAGTTGGGAGTCGAGCGTACGGACCTCCTCGAGGCGGGTGATGGCCGCTCGGAAGTCCCCCTGCAAGGCTGCGACCCGTCCTGCGGCACAGAGTGCCCTGACGGCCGAAAGTGTTTGTCGCTTTGGGGAGTTCGCGAGCACGCGATCGAGCCAGCGCCGTCCCTCACTGAGTAGCCCGTGGGCACGCCAGAATCTATTCAAAGTAGCTGCGAGTTGCAGCCCATCCTCGGCAGTCTCCGGCTTGGACATGCTGAAGTCGAGGGCCTCGCGCAGATTCGGAAGCTCGCGCTGAAGGCGTGCAGACCATTCAAGCTGCCGGGGACTGATCCAGACCGCCTCGGCGTCCAAAGCAAGCTGCAAGTACCAATCCAGATGCCGTCGCCGGATGACCGAGTAGTCAGCGGCGTCTATCGTGGCTCTTCCATATTCACGAAGCGTATCAAGGAGCCGAAATCGGACCTCGCCGTTCGAGCCCTCGCGGATCAGGATTGACCTGTCCACGAGGGAGGCCAGATCGTCCAGCACTTCATGTTTCGTGCGGCCGTCTCCGCAGACAGCCTCGAGGGCGGTGAGTTCGAAGCTGCCGGCGAAGACTGACAGTCGGCCCCATAGTTGCTGTTCGGAGGGACTGCACAGGTCGTAGCTCCATCCAATGCACCATCGAAGAGTTTGCTGACGAGTGGGAACCTGGCGGCTTCCTTGAGTCAGCAGCGCATATCGATCGGTCAGGCGTTGCAGGATCTGTTCGGGTGAGAGCACACGCAGGCGCGCTGCGGCGAGTTCGATTGCCAGGGGGAGACCATCCAGTCGGGCACAGATGTTGGCGACCACCCATTTGTTCTCGTCGAGGTCGAAGGATGGGAGGACGGTCGTGGCCCGCTCGGCAAACAACGCGACCGAGTCGAAACGCGACACACCGTGCATCGATTCTGGGTGGTCGGGATCAGGGATCGTCAGGGGTGGCACCCGGACAACGATTTCCCCTCCGATCCGCAGCGGTTCTCGGCTGGTGGCGAGGATGCGCAGTTCGGGACACTTTGGCAACAAGAAGTGGGCCAGTTCAGCGACAGCGTCGATCACCTGCTCGCAGTTGTCGAGGACTAGGAGCGCTCGGCGGGAGGCGAGGTAATCCGTGACCGCTTCGAGGAGCGGCCTGGCAGAGGCGTCGTGGACTCCGATGGTTGAGGCAACCAGGGCGATGACTGCTGCTGCGGGTTCGCGTAGCTCACCGAGTTCGACCACCCATACTCCACCGGGGTAGTGGCGCCGGGTACTTCCAGCTGTCCGCACGGCGAGGCGGGTCTTTCCGACACCACCGATTCCGGTCAGTGTCACGAGGCGAGCTTTCGTCAGGGCTGTCCGCACTTCGGATAACTCGGACCGACGTCCGACAAAGCTGGTTAGCTCCAGGGCGGTGCCACGCGGGTCCACCCGGCCTTGCGACATGTCGGCTACCGATACGGAGTCTCCTTGTGGCAGACGGGGCGCGGGGCCCGGTAGTGCTCGGAGAGCCATGGAGGCGACGGAACTTCCGAGGCTACGTTGGACACGCTGCAGGTCGTCCCCGAGTGCTGCGGCGGAGGGTCGCTCCTGCGGGTCACGGCACATCGCCTTCTCGATTATGGCGCCCACAGGGCTGGGGATCCCGTTTCCGCGCAGGACAGGTACGGGCTGGGAAGCGACGCGAAGGAAGTGCGCGATGACGTGCTCACCGCTGCGGCGTTCGAATGCTGCATGGCCGGTCAGTGCGCAGAACAAGGTTGCACCGAGACCGTAGACATCGCCAGCACAGGTGGGTGGCTCCCCCTCAAGGATCTCCGGCGCGGTGAATGCCGGTGATCCGGTGACCGTCCCTGTGCTTGTCCGGAATCCATCGGTCATGTGGGCAATGCCGAAGTCTGTCAACGCCGGCTCGTCGAAGTCGGTGAACAGAATGTTCGCGGGTTTGACATCGCGATGGACGATCTGGAGGCGATGCGCCGTCTCGAGGGCTCCGGCGATCTTGACCCCAATACGAAGGACGTCTCCGATCGGGATCGTGCCAGCCTGCCGGATTCGTCTCTCGAGTGAGCCGTGTGCGTGATACTGCATCACCAGAAAGGGGTATCCACTGGTTGTCTGACCCACCTGCAAGACACCAACGATGTTCGGATGGCCCGTGAGTCGACCCATAGCGCGTTGCTCCCGGACGAAGCGGTCGCGGTTGTCCGAGTCTGAATCTGTCGTGAGGACCTTGACAGCCACCAAGCGGTCGAGGCTTCGCTGGGTACAGCGGTATACGACCCCGAATCCGCCTCTACCACACACCTGAGCGTCGTCGAATCCGGCCGCACTCAGCTCCGCGGCCAACGTGGTGTGGTCGTCCCGTTGAGTGCTGAAGGGGTCACTGTCAACCATCCGAGTACCTACGATTCCGAGCTTCCAGGTCACAGCGTAGTCACACGGTAGCCGAGGGGATTCCCGGAATGACTCGCGAACCGGACCGCAACCAGCCGCCCCTGAGGCTCAGCCGAGTGTCCGCGCCACGTCAGGGCTCGATGAGCCGTTTATCCAGATGACCAGGGGCCGCCGGTCCCGGTTGGTGTGGTGCCACGGGGGTTGGATACCGGCGGGTAGGGTCAGGCCAACTCCGTGGTGGACAAATGCGCTGCGGCTGCCGCAGGGATGAAGTTCGCTGGATCAGTCTGTTAGGCGAAACGCCGTGTACACCAGGGAGACGGGCTCGTCGAAAGGGTTCCGAAGATCGTGCATGTTTCCCCGGATCACGATGGTCTCGCTAGGGCCGAGCTCCACAGGTTCGACTTCGAGGTCCACGCGCATCCGCCCGGAGATGACAGTGATCACGAACAGGGCGCCACTCGTGTGCAGGCCCACAGCTTCGCTGAAACTCTCGGACGCCTCCGGTTGGATCGTATAGGTCCGGACCACTGCTCCCTCAGCTGGCGGTAAGGCGAACATCTCGGTGTGGCTGGCACCGTCGTAGTCGGTCGGGCTCGGCAGTACGTCCTGGCTCCACAGCTGATATGCCTCGCCGCCATTGGGTCTGTCGGCACGTAGGGCGACGGTGGCGTCCGAGAAAACTGCCGATTGTCCCCTGGCGTTCGTGCCGACGATGACCCGGCGCGGGGATGCTGTTTGCATTCGAATCTCCTTTGTTGTGTGCCGACGCTGCCTTCGGGCGCCGAACCTCCGTGTTCGGGAGGCGGCCCGGTTGACCGGCGCGACCCCAGAGCAGGTGGGGGACACGTGATCGCGATATGGTGGCGTCGGCTGACTGTTGTACGTCTGCGACGTCGAAGCTACCTAGACCTGACCGAACACGGTGCTCACCATGGTCGCTTCCACGTCGAATGGGTTTCGCCAGCTGTGCATGCTTCCCGGTATGACGAAGCTGTCACCCTGTCGGAGGAGCACCTCCTCGGACTCGAGCACCAGATAGGCCGCACCGGACAGGACGGTCGCAACAAACACGTTGTTCGTCCGGTGCATCTGCGGCGCTGTCAGAGCGAGGATCGGCTCGCCCGCACCGGTACGGGCCCACGTTGACTCGGCGTAGGCCGCAACCTCCGGGTCGACGTCCGGGGGAACCGTGAAACTCCGGATGGTTATCCCCTTCACGGGCGGGTTCGGCTCCATCTCTCCTGTATGCGAGCCGTCGTCGGCTGGATGTGCGGGTAGGTGTTCCTGTCGCCACACTTCGTGAACGACCGCTCCGGACGGTCGCACTGTTCGTGCCATGGTCGCGCCGTCGTCGACGACACGTGACAGTCCGTCGTCGTTCGTTCCGACGATCACTCGACGTGGTCGTGCGGTCACCATTTCATCACCACCGGTCTTCTAGGTTTGAGCGTCAAGCAGGAATCAGAGTTGGCTGTGCGCAACCCGGCCCGGTTGGGCGCCCGGAGGATGGACCCTACTGGGCGTGTTTGGGGCTAAGTCGATTTCGGCCATGTGCAAGCCGTCATCGAATGTGATGGAGGGATAGCGTTCCCAAATGCGGTGCTCGTGCCACGGCAGAATGCGGCGGATGTCGTCACCGGCCGCTGTCAACATCTCGTCGGTGGTTCGGATGCAGCATTCCTGGTTGCCCTGGCCGAGGCCGATGGGGGTGAGGATGCCGTCTTCGTTGGGCCCGACGAGGTTGTCGTAGACGTAGACCACATCTCCCGGGAAGATCCAAGGGGTGCCGTCGGTAGGGGTGAGGACGGCATACTGAGAGCCGGCTGTGTGGGTGTCGAAGGCCGGTCGGACGTCGATGCCGGGCAGAACCTCGGCGGGGCCGTCGAGGACGTTGAGGCGGCCTTCGCTCTCGATTGTGGCGAGAACGGACGGTGTGTCGGGGTCGAGTCCGTTGGCGAGCCAGCTCATGCGTGGTGTGACGTTGTACTTGGCGTGGAAGTTGTCGATCTCGCGGCGTTGGACGAAGACTTGCGCGTTGGGGAACAGGCCGAGTCCGCCGGCGTGGTCGAAGTGGTGGTGGGTGAGGATGATGGTGTCGACGTCCTCGGGTGTGAGGCAAACGCGGGGGAGGATCTCGGCGGGGGATTTCCAGATGGTGATGCCGTAACGATCGATCATGTCGCGGCCGTAGTCGTTGTTGTCGAATCCGGCGTCGATGAGCAGCACGTGGTCGTCGCTCTGGAGTAGGACGTAGTAGAAGGGGAGCATGCGCGCGCCTTCGCTCTTGCCGTACACCAGGGCGGTGTCCGGGTAGTTCGGGAGTTGCGCAAACTCGAGCGCCCAGATCGAATAGTCGGGCATCTCCGATCCTTCCTCGTCCTGCCGCGGCGGGGAGCACCGCACCGGTGCCTCAGCGGGCAGGCCACGCCTATGGCCACTGCCACACCCCTCGAAGACTATGACGCACACCTCCACACTGTCAATGACAAGACAGATCGGGACCTGACTACCCTGGAGATGTGCGTTCAGCGAACGCCGCGCTGGCCAGCCGGCCGGCGCTCGCCGAGCGCGGATGCCCACTGCCTGGCGATCGAACGACCTGGACAGAAAGCCTCACCGTGCTCAGTTCGCGCTCCTCCCTAGCAACCTCCGAGAACCCAACCACAGCGCGATCCGGCACGGTGACGCTCGTTGTCGCCTTGCTCGGATTCTTCGTGATCACGCTGGACACCCTCATCGTCATCGTTGCGCTGCCCCAAATCGCCGCGGACATCGGTGGCGGTATCACCGGCCTGTAGTGGGTGGTGGACGGGTACACACTGATGTTCGCTGCCCTTCTACTCTTTGCCGGCACCCTGTCCGACCGCATCGGAGCCCGGAGCCCGGAGCGCGTACGGAACCGGACTGATCATCTTCGTCGCCGCCTCTGCAGCGTGCGCCCTGGCACCAAGCCTGGGGTTCCGCGAGGACGAGCACCAGAGCCGATGCGACCAGGACGCTGCCAAAATCGTCGTCGGCTATCAGGGCTGCAGCAGCACCTTGGTGGCGCGCCGTTCGTCCATGGCTGCGTACGCTTCGGCGACGTGGTCGAGGGGCAGGGTGAGGTCGAAGACCTTGCCTGGCTCGATGCGCTTTTCCCATACGCGTTCGAGAAGGTCGGGGAGGTAGGCGCGGACCGGGGCGGGACCGCCGCGCAGCCCGACGTTTTTCCAGAACATGTGCTGTTGCGGCAGGTCGGTGACGTGGGGGGCACCGACCCAGCCCACCATGGCACCGGGCCGGGCGGAACGCAGGGCTTGGAGGACTGAATCTTTGGTGCCGACGCATTCGAGGACCGCGTCGGCACCGATTCCATCGGTGAGCTCGAGGATCCGCTCGACACCCTCGTTGCCGCGCTCGGCGACGACGTCGGTTGCGCCGAAGTCCCGGGCGATGGCTTGCCGGTCGGTGTGACGGCTCATGGCGATGACGCGTTCGGCGCCGAGTTGGGATGCGGCGAGGACACCGGAGAGCCCGACGGCCCCGTCACCCACGACGACTACGGTGCTGCCGGGGCGCACGTCGGCGCTGACTGCCGCGTGCCAGCCGGTGCACATGACGTCCGAGAGGGCGAGAAGGCTCGGAATCATCGCCGCATCAGGTATTTCGGGTGTGGCGAGCAGTGTGCCGTCGGCGTGGGGGATGCGGATCGCCTCGGACTGGCAGCCGTCGTATCCGGTGACGTTCTGGCAGTTGGCGTGGGCGCCGGCCCGGCAGAGTGGGCAGGTGTTGTCGCTGGCGAGGAATCCACCGATGAACTGTCCCGGTTTCACGGTGTGCACGTCGTTGCCGACTGCCTCGACGATGCCGACGTATTCGTGCCCGATCGGCACCGGCTGCGGTACGTCGCTGATTCCGCGGTAGCGCCACAGGTCCGAGCCGCAGACGCAGGTGGCGACGGTTCGGATGATGGCGTCGGTCGGCTCGACGATGATCGGGTCGGGGCGCTCCTCGAAGCGGACGTCGCTGGGGGCGTGAATGATGGTGCCGCGCATGAACTGTCACCAGTCGGGTCGGTGGTGGTCAGGCGGGATGGACCTCGAGGGTGGCGGCCCGGGGGCCGTCTTCTTCGAGGTGGTCGACGATCGAGGAGTATCGGCCGTACTTTGCGCGGTAGGCCGCGTCGACACGCGCCAGGTCGCTGTCGTCGGCTTCGGTGAACTCGACGTCGTAGGCGGTACGGCCGGCGACGATCTGTCCTGTTCCGGTGGCGATGGCACCGCGGAACCAGCCGGCGGTGCGGCCGTTCGTGGAACGGACGAAGACCCGGTCGGCGTCGCCGACGATCCAGATCGTCGTGGGGCGACGCAGGCTGCCGTCGCGGCGGCGGGTGGCCGCTTGCACCTCCTGGGGCGCGGTGACGGCGCGTGCGTCCTGGGGTTGCCACGAATTCATGGGTGTTCTCCCTTTCTGGATCGGTAGTCTTCTTGTGGTTCGACGTATTGTCGGTGGCCGGTTGAGCCGATCTTGCTCACTAACCTTCAGTCCACCTCAGGTGGGCCCGCGAGGCGGATTTCTTCGATGTCGAGGTGGGACTGGATCGTGCGTAGGACGGTGTCGTCGATGACGCCCTCGTCGCGCAATCGCACGATCGTCTGCCGTTTCTGCGCGATGAGGGCCAGGCTCAACGCCTGATGTTGGCGGCGCCGGTGCACCGGCGCCGTTCGAAGGACGTCCTCCTCGTCCTCGTCCTCGTCGAGGGAGTGCGCGAGGTGCTCGTCGTATTCGATGCGGACCTCGTCGGCTATGTCCGTGTCGACACCGAGTGCGTCCGCGATCTGCGGCAGGCGTTCGAGGGCCTCCTGCGTCGCGGTGCGCTGCGCGAGGCGGAGCTCGTCACCGACGGAGGTGTCCTCCGGTAGTCGTGCCCATCGGATGACCCGGGGGAGGGCCAGGCCCTGGACCACGAGCGAGGCGACGACGACGCCGGCGGTGACGAATACGATCATGTCGCGGGCCGGGAAACCGGCGCCGCCGGGCAAGGTCGCCGGGACCGCCAGGGCGACGGCGAGCGAGACCGCCCCCCGGAACCCGGCGGTCATGCTGACGACGCGGCCTCGCGCCGTGGTGCGCAGCAGCCGTTGCTGTGGGCGACGGTCGAGAGCGCGGATCGTGTAGATGGTGACGGTGAGGAAGCCGAGCCGGGCCAGTAGGACCGTTGCGTAGACGGCGGCCGTCACCAGGACTGCCGTGCCGAGCGCGGCGCTCGACAGCCCCGAGACTGCTGCCGGCAGCTGCATGCCGACGAGGACGAACAGGGCGCCGTTGAGAAGGAACGTCGTCAAGGTCCAGAACGGGGTGGCTTGCTGTCGCGTCTGGGCGCTGATGGCCAGGGGCGCGACCCGAGCCATCAAGAGTCCGCAGGTGACGACGGCCAGGACCCCCGAGGCGTGGATCTCTTCGGCAAGGAGATAGGTGACGAACGGTGTCAGGAGGGTGACGACGTTGCCGAGCAGCGGGTCTCGGATACGACGCCGCGCCTGGAAGATGAGCCATCCCGCGACGAGCCCCACGGCGATGCCTCCGGCGAAGGACAACGTGAACAGACCCAGCACATGGACAGGGCTGATGTCGGCCTCACCGGTGACGAAACCCAACGCCAGGCCGTAGAGGACCAGCGCGGTGCCGTCGTTGATCAGACTCTCGGCCCGCAGGGTCGTCAGGTGCCGGCGAGGCAACCCCGCCCGAGGGCCGCCACCGCGGTCGCGTCGGTGGGGGCGACCGCGGCACCGATGAGCCACGCCGTTCCCCAGGACAGACCGAACGCGTGCGCGACGATCGCTACCGCTGCGGCCGTGACGACGACGAGGATCGTGCCGGTCAAGACGATGCCGCGCAGGAAGCGGCGTATCTCCCGCAGGGAGGTCGTCAGGCTCTCCCAGAAGAGCAACGCGGGCAGGAAGAGCAGCAGGACCATCTCAGGTGGGAGCCCGACGTCATAGAACGCCGGGATGGTGCTCAGGAGCAGGCCCGCGGCGAGCAGCACGACCGGGACGGCAACACCGAACCGGCGCGCGAACAAATTACCCACGAGGACCGCGACGCCGATCGCAACGACAAGCTCGAGACCGAACACGAAATCACCGCCTTTCGAGGTAGTCCGCTGCGCGTCCTGCGGCGGTGGGGGCCATTGGGGTGACGGTCACGGTTCCTTCTTCGCGGTGGCGGAGGGTGCTGGTGGGTGTGCGAGGGCGGCGTTGGTGTGTACTCGGGCGGCCGGTCGCGAGCTGTCGATATCCACTACAGCACCGCACTCCCCGATGCGGCAGGTTCTGTTCAACCAGGTACTGGCAGGGCCTCCCAACCGCTGGGAGACCGCCCTACGCTGGGGAGCGTGGACAACCGCAGCGAGATCCGTGAATTCCTGGCCACCCGTCGGGCCCGGATCACTCCGCAACAAGCGGGACTCCCGGTTGTCGGTGGGAAGCGGCGCGTCCCGGGACTTCGCCGCGAGGAGGTCGCCATGCTCGCCGGGGTAAGCGTCGACTACTACACCCGGCTCGAGCGAGGAGACCTCAGCAGCGCCTCCGACAGCGTCCTGGATTCCCTCGCCGGTGCACTGCGCCTCGACGAGGCGGAGCGGACCCATCTTTTCGACCTGGCGCGGGCGGCCCAGAGCCGTGACCCCCGTCGACGTCAGCGGACGTCACCTCGGGTCAGTGCATCCGTCCAGCGGGTCCTCGACACCATCATGGCGCCGGCGTGGGTGCGTAACGGGCGCGCCGACGTCGTGGCCACCAACGTGTTGGGTCGTGCGCTGTACTGGCCGTTGTTCGACGGTTCGACGACACAGCCGAACACGGCACGGTTCACGTTTCTCGATCCTCGTGCGAACGATTTCTACGGTGACTGGGAGCGCACCGCGAGTGACATGGTGGCGGTGCTGCGCGCCGAAGCAGGCCGACGTCCTCACGATCGTGGGTTGACCGACCTCGTCGGTGAGCTGTCCACCCGCAGTGAGGAATTCCGGACCCGCTGGGCCGCCCACAACGTGTTGTTCCACCGCACCGGGCGAAAGATGTTGCGTCACCCGGTCGTCGGTGAGCTCGATCTGACCTACGAGGCGCTCGACCTGACGTCGAGCGAGGGGCTGACATTGCTCGTTTACACCGCGGAGCCGGACAGCGCGACGCAGGACTCTCTCAACCTGCTCGCGAGTTGGGCCGCAACCTCACTCCGAGAACAGCTCGACCGGACCCAGCACGCGCCCGACGCGCCGTCGTGACCGCCGGTAGCCGATAGCGACGTGCTTCTGAGACAGGCGGGCATGGCCGCTAATGGCGCAGACGACCAGGATTGGATTCCCGAGGTCGGCTCATTGCCATGGCTCACCGAGATCCTCGACCGTTTGAGGACGCGGAGGCCTGTACCCCGTCCACCAACCCGGCCGGAGAATCCCCATGAGCGCCAGTAACGACGACAAGGCCCAGGTGATCGAGTCGTATCGTGCGATGTACCGCGGGATGCTCGAGCGTGACACCGCGCTGCTCGACGACCTGTTGGGCGACGAGTACACGCTCACCCACATGACCGGCTTTCTGCAAGCCAAGAAAGAGTGGCTCGAGCAGATCGACTCGGGCGAGATGCAGTACCACTCTTCGCAGGAGCGCTGCACATCGGTCGAGGTGACCGGTGCCACTGCCGTCCTGGTCGGCAGAAGTACCGTCGACGCCACCATCTGGGGTAGCCGGGGCACCTGGAATTTGCAATTGACGACCACCTATGAGCGCCTTGGCGGTGAGTGGATTGCAATGAGGACGGTCGCCACGACCTACTGACGCCGCCTCAATTCCCAGTCTCCCATTGAGTTAAGGCTTCCTGACCGCAGAAATTCGACGATCCTCCTGCGGTCGCGCTTCACCGCGGAGGCGCTCGACGCGAATTTCGCGGAGGTCGACTTCCCCGAAGATCTGGCCGCCCGCAAGGGCGCCTCGCCCGCACAGATCGCACTCGCCTGGCTGCTCGCCCAGAAGCCGTTTGTCGTTTCCGACCCCGGGCGGCACCGCTGTCGAGCACCTGGACGACAATCTGCCCGCGGCCGAGCTTGTGCTCGCAGGATCGGATCTCGCCGAGATCCGATTCCGAATTCCGAATTCCAGAAACTTAATATCACGGGCGCCGGCTGTCCGATGCCCTGGATTGCCAGATCATCCGATAGGCCCGGCCAGGCTCGGCCGTCCGGACCCCAAGCCGGACAAGCGTTTCCACGCGGCGGGTCACCCGCAGATCGGTGGGCGACCTGCCGGCGCCTCACCGTGCCGGGCGGCCGGTGCGGCCGGCGCCCTTGCCAGGTACTGCCGTAACCCGGATAAGCAGTGACTCCCACCCGACGCATTCAGCGGCTTGCATATATGGGGGGCACCGGCGACAGCCGGGCCGAACAAGTGCCACAACAAGACCGGAGACATCAATGCCCACTCTCGCCAACGCCTACGGTGCACCCGCTGCCGGGCAGCCTCTGGTCCCGACGACCGTCGCGCGCCGCGACGTCGGTTCCCACGACGTGCGCATCGACATCATGTTCTGCGGCATCTGCCATTCAGACATCCACTTCGCTCGCGGAGAGTTCGGTCCGCTGCCGGTCAGCCCGCTGACCCCCGGCCACGAGGTCGTGGGCACCGTCGTCGAGACCGGCGCCGAGGTGACCAAGCACCGCGTCGGTGACCGTGTCGGTATCGGCTGCATGGTCAACTCGTGCCGGACGTGCGCCAACTGCCTCGACGGTGAGGAACAGTACTGCCTCCAGGGCCACACCCTGATCTTCGGCAGCCCCGACCGCGACGGTTCCATCACCCAGGGCGGCTACTCCGACGCCATCGTCGCCAACGAGGACTTCGTGCTCACGGTCCCTGAATCCCTCGACCCCGCCGCCGCCGCGCCGCTGTTGTGCGCGGGCATCACCGTGTACTCCCCGCTGCGGCACTGGGGAGCCGGTCCCGGCAAGAAGGTCGCGATCGTCGGGCTCGGTGGCCTGGGCCACCTCGGCGTCAGGTTCGCCAAGGCGTTGGGCGCCGAGGTCACGGTCCTGTCCCAGTCGCTGCGGAAGAAGGAGGACGGCCTGAAGCTCGGCGCCGATCACTACCACGCCACCAGTGATCCCGAGACATTCGAGACGCTCACCAACACCTTCGACATCATCCTGAACACGATCAGCGCGACAGTGGACGTCGATGCGTACCTGTCGCTGCTGGCGCGTGATGGCGTGCTGGTGAATGCGGGTGCTCCGGCCGAACCGCAGTCGTTGAGCGTGTTCTCGCTGTTCTCGAACCGTCGCTCCTATGCCGGAACGTCCTTCGGCAGCATCCGGGAAACGCAGGAGATGCTCGACTTCGCCGCTGAGAATAGCGTCGTCGCCGACGTCGAACTCGTCCAGGCGTCGCAGATCAACGAGGCGTTCGATCGGGTGCTGAAGTCCGACGTGCGCTACCGCTTCGTCATCGACGGCAACAGCTACTCCTGATCCGGTCGGAACCCGGAACCGACACCCACTCATGACGGCTCCGGGGCGGCGACATCGTCGCCGTCCCGGTGCCGCTCTCATTGCGACGTGCACTCACAGTAGATCGGAAACGCGTGGTCACCTTCACCACTTCCCTGACCGGAACACGGCCGGTCAACAAGACGGCAATCCTTGCCGTTGTCCTGATTAGCTTCTTCATGGTGATTCTGGACAACTCGATCATCTTCACCGGCCTGCCGGCAATCCGCGACTCGCTCGGGTTCACCGAGGTGGGTCTGGCGTGGGTGCAGGACGCCTACACCCTCACGTTCGGCGGTCTGTTGCTGCTGGCCGCGCGGGCGGCCGACATCCTCGGCCGCCGCCGGATGTTTCGTTCTCGGCCTGGTGATCTTCACCGGCTCGTCGGTGCTCGTCGGTGTCGCCGTCGATCCGGCAACCATGATCGCGGCGCGCGCGCTGCAAGGCGTCGGTTCCGCGATCGTCGCCCCGACCTCACTCGCCCTACTGACCGCCACGTTCGAGGAGGGTCGGGAACGCACCCGGGCCGTCGCCCTCTACGCCGCGGTCGCCGGTATCGGTGCGAGCGTCGGTCTCGTCGTCGGCGGCGCAGCAGTCGAGCTGGTGTCCTGGCGGGCCGGGTTCCTCCTCAACGTTCCGATGGGCGCGGTGATGCTCGCGCTCGCCGTCCGCTACATCCGGGAGCTGCCACGCACGCCCGGGCGTTTCGACCTGCTCGGCGCGGTCACGTCGACGCTCGGCATGGGTGCCCTGATCTTCGGCATCGTCAACTCGGGTCTGGAGGGCTGGGGTGCGCCGGCGACGCTCACCGGGCTCGGTGCGGGCGTCCTGCTGCTGGCCGTGTTCGTGATCAACGAGTGGCGTGTCCCGCAGCCGATCATGCCGCTTCGGCTGTTCGCCAGTCCGGTGCGTACCGGGTCACTCCTGGTTCGCCTTCTGTTCATGGGGGCCTTCATCGGATTCTTCTACTTCACCACGCAGTACTTCCAGACGGTTCTCGGCTGGTCGCCGTTGCAGGCCGGTTTCGGGTTCCTGCCGATGACCGTCGTGAACTTCGCCGTCGCCATGGTCGTCACGCAGATCGCCGGCCGGGTCGGGACGTTCACCACGCTTGCCCTCGGCGTCGGGTCCACCTTCGCCGGAATGGCCTGGCTGAGTTTCCTCACGGCGGACAGCTCGTTCCTTTTCGGTGTGGCGTTGCCGATGGCTCTGATCGGAGCCGGTCAGGGCCTCGCGTTGGCACCCATGACCGGGTATGGCCTGCACGGCGTTACCGGGGCGGACGCGGGGGCCGCCTCCGGTCTGATCAACACCGCGCAGCAGCTCGGCCTCTCACTCGGCCTCGCCGCGCTGGTCGCGCTCGGCGCCAACGCATCCGCCGGTGCGACCGACGAGATCACGCGCACGATGGACGTCGTGTCGGCTGGCCTGACCGGTGCCGCGGGCCTGCTCGCCATGGCTCTGGTCGTGACGTTCGCCGTCGTGTTGCCCGGCGCGGTGCGTGTCCGTGACCGGTAGGTTCCCTGGTAACGACAGGACCTCCCAGCTCGGAGGGATTGCCGCTAGTTTGGCGGTTGTGGACACCAAGACTCAGGTACGTGACTTCCTGATGAGCCGGCGCGCGCGCCTGGCGCCGTCGGATGTAGGGATCGATACGCAGGGTCGCCGCCGCCGCGTCGACGGGTTGCGTCGCGAGGAGGTGGCCATGCTCGCCGGGGTGAGTGTGGACTACTACGTACGGGTCGAGCGCGGCAACCTGACCGGTGTGTCCGAAGGTGTGCTCGAGCGGATCGCGTGCGCACTGCGTCTGTCGGATCTCGAACACGCGCACCTCCTCGACCTGGCTCGTGCCGCCAATGCTTCGCGCGCGCCGCGGCAGCCCGCAAGCACGCAGCGGGTCCGTCCGAAGCTGCAGCAGCTGCTGGACGCTGTGAGTGCCCCTGGATACGCAACGGCCGCGCGGACTTCGTTGCAGGCAACGCGCTGGGGCGAGCCCTCTACGCGCCCCTGTTCACCACCCTGACGGGCGCACCGAACGCTGCGCGGTTCCTTTTCCTCGACCCGCGGGCACCGGACTTCTTCCCCGACTGGCACAAGCTGGCCCGAGAGTTCGTGGCGGTGCTGCGCAAGGAGGCCGGAAAGAACCCGTTCGACAAGCCCCTGACCGATCTTCATCGGTGAACTGTGCACCCGCAGCGAGGCGTTCCGTACGTGGTGGGCCGAGCAGGAGGTGTATGCCCACCGTTCCGGTACGAAGCGGATCCGTCACCCCGTCGTCGGCGAGATCGAATTGTCTTTCGAATCCTGTGAGCTCGGCGCCGACGTCGGCCTCACCCTCGTCCTGTACAGCGCCGAGCCCGGATCGGCATCGGATCAGGCGCTGTCGCTCCTCGCGAGCTGGAGTTCCACGGAACCGCCGAGCGTAGAGGCGGCGCGGTAGGGGTACTCGCGGTCGCGTCAACGACGGCTACTACCTGGTCGGTCACTGGCTTCTCCAGAAAGCTGTTGACGCCGAAATCATCACCTGGGACCCCGATCGTGTACGAGATCAACAAGCTGCAGGACGAAACGACTGGTCGTAGCCTGGCGCGGGACTACCTGCAAACCGCTGACTGAAGGCGAAGCTGAACAGCGCTGGCGAGCGGGGGAACAACGGCCTCCCTTGCCGAACCCGGCGGCCGTAGCGTCATGTGCGAAGGCGTTATCACAAAAACGCCCTGACCCGGAAGAACAACGTGCAGGTCGCTTCCGCAGGCCGGACCACCAAGAACCCGCTCGAGAACTTCACCGGTGAAGTCTGGCTGGACTGGCGCGAGCGCGTCACCGGCGGAGTACCTCGGCTGACACGGTGGTCGACAAGAGCTGTGCCGCTATCGAGCCCCGGTTGGTGCCAACCACGAGCGTGCGTGATGCGATGGTCGCGGGTGATGCGGACGCGCTCGGCGAGCTGCTCACCGAGGACTTCAGGCTGACCCGCATGAGCGGTTGCCGCCAGGCCCGCGCTGATTTGGCTGGCCGACGTGCGCCGGGGCGGAGGTCTACCACTGCACTGAGGATTTCGCGATCACCGTCGACTGCGCGGACGACGACACAGCCCTGACCGCCCGCACATGTGCCACGGCCACCATCTGGGAAACCAGCGGTACATGGACGCTGCGGCTGGAGATCCATTTCATCCGTGCCGACGATCGGTGGCGCGCAGCGTGCATCGTGGCCTCCACATGGTGAGCGGTCCCGGCTACGAGGTACTCGCAGTACCGGGCAGAACAGGCACTGGCTCAGTCGTCTCAATCACCGTTGACTGGATGACGTACCAGTTGGCCGCAGCCGGGTCAGCTCAACGAGAACGAAGGTCCGTCCCCGTGCTTGCCATCGCAAACGCCTGACTCCCGCATTTGACAATGCTGTACCGCGCACGAATTGAGGAGAAACCCATGAACACCTGGACCGCGGACGAGCTGCGCCGCATCGGCGACGCGCGTGAGCTGTACGTTGAGACGCGGCGCTCAGACGGCACCCTGCGGAACCCCATCCAGATCTGGCACGTCCGGGTCGACGACGAGATTTACATTCGTTCCGCGCACGGGCCGGAGAACGGCTGGTTCCGCCACGCCAAGCGGGCCGGCGCCGGTCGCATCCAATCCGGCGGCGTGCAGCGGGACGTGGCCTTCGAGCCGGCATCGGCTGACCTGGCCGACGAGATCACCGTGACTTATCACGCGAAATACGACCGATACGGCCCCGCCCCCGTCGGCGCTGTCACCGGGGATGACGTGCTGGAGGCGACGCTGCGGGTGGTGCCGCAGGACTGACAAGCGGGGCCAGGCGCGACGCAGAGCACGCGGGCCTGAGTCGTAGTGCTTCGCGGCAATTGGTGGAAGAGCGATCGTACAAATGACAGCAGAAGGAGAAGAGAACATGGCGAACGACGTTGTTGTAGTGATCGGAGCTGGCGGCATTGGTCTGGCCATTGCTCGCCGACAGGGGTTCGGAAAGACCGTCCTGCTAGCGGATTTCGATGAGAAGACGCTTCAGGCTGCTGGCGAGGATTTGCAGGGAGCCAGCTATTCCGTCGCC
Source organism: Rhodococcus sp. NPDC127593 (assembly GCF_042671975.1). Taxonomy (NCBI): domain Bacteria; kingdom Bacillati; phylum Actinomycetota; class Actinomycetes; order Mycobacteriales; family Nocardiaceae; genus Rhodococcus; species Rhodococcus sp. NPDC127593. The sequence continues at coordinate 20,559 of NZ_JBHXWI010000076.1, forward strand.
ACGCAGACCGTCGATGTATCTTCGCGTGAATCCGTCCGGTCGCTGGTCGACGCGGCGGCGGCGATGGGCAGCGTTGTGCAAGTCGTCAACACCGCAGGCCTGTCACCTAACATGGCACCGCCCGAGCGCGTCCTGGCAGTGGACCTGTACGGCTCGGCGGTGGTGTTCGAGGAGTTCGAGCGCGTCATCGCCAACGGTGGCGCAGGTCTCATCATCTCCAGCATGGCTGGGCACATGATAGGCGCACTTCCACCGGAACAGGACCACGCACTCGCCTTCACACCCGCAGACGAACTACTCGATCTGCCGTTCCTGAAAGCGGACGCCGTGCCGAACTCGATGGTGGCTTACATGATCGCCAAGCGCGCCAATCATCTCCGCGTGCAGGCAGCAGCGATGACCTGGGGCGCGCGCGGTGCACGCGTCAACTCGATTAGCCCGGGTATCATCGCAACTCCCTTGGCGCAGCACGAACTGAACTCGGATATCGGCGATGGCTACCGAGCGATGATCGCCGCCTCACCCGCCAAACGGATGGCGCCACCCGAGGAAATTGCGGTCGCCGCAAGCTATCTTCTAGGCCCAGACGCAGGGTTCGTGACCGGCAGTGACCTGCTCATCGATGGCGGCGTCATCGCGGCGATGAAGTCAGGCGCGCTGCCGACGCCTGGCTGAAACCCGCCACGCGATTCGCCCGGCGTACGCCGTAGAGCCAGAGGCACGGGCGGTGCTCGAAAACTCCGGTCTCGCAAATCAAGTCCCGTCACCGTTAGCCTCCGCGCGCCTTCTCACTAGAAGCGACCGAACACTGTTCAACTTCTTGGCGAGGTCTTGTTCGCGACAGACGCACCACGTTCACGAAAGAGACACTACGCGAGGAGGCGCCCTCGTTGAGACCGCAGACAGAGAGGCGCGAAGGTCGAAAGCCCACCTCGAGTGGGGCGGGCCTTCTCGGCGATCGGTGGCAGAGGTCCGAATACTCATGAAGTTCGCAAATCGTCGAAGTCATAAGGCCGATCACAGCGATGTGCACCACCACTTGGGGCGGTCGGTCTGATTTCGTAGCCATCGACGCAGGGCCGGTGCAGCGGTCATCAACATGAGCCAGAAAAACCAACACCGCCATGGATGTGGACCGGACGAATGGCCGTGATCGGACGATTTTCACGGAAGGTGGCGGCTTGTGGCCGGCCATGGACAAGGAACGACACATTGAACCGCCTGTAGTGGCTGTAGTGGCTGGCCCGAGGCCGGCTGGCGGGATCGGTATCGTCGTCACGACTGGGTGTGACCCCTGAACCGCACGGCCCCTTAGGGGTGCACTTTCCAGGATCTGTCCACTCAGCCGAGACAACGACGCCAACCCGGGACTCCAGCTGGTTCCCGACCTCCCGCCGACAAACGTCGAGCCCAGGTCATTGCTGCCCGACAGCTCGCCTCCGCCCTCAACGCCGACAGTGGAGACAAGGCCAGTCTGCTAATGCTGCCCGACGTAGGATTGCGCGGCAATTCGTATTTCATGTTCTCGGACCTGAAAAATGTGCAAGTCGCGAATCAGTTGTCGCGTTCATCGCAAAGTGTCGTCTGGACGCTTGACGGTCCGCCACTTCCACATTCGCTGCCGCTTGAGGAGTAAAGGCAGGGCCTCCCTCATCCGGCTGCGGGCAGGTTGACTGACCGTGGAACATGTACGCCGCGGAAGGGTGAAGAAATGCACACGAGGATGCTCGGTCAGGGTTTGCAGGTGTCGGCCATCGGTCTGGGTGCGATGGGAATGTCGATGTCTTACGGTCCGAATCCGGGTGACCGGAACGACATGATCGGGGTGTTGCGGTACGCGATCGAGCAGGGAACCACGTTCATCGACACCGCAGAGGTCTACGGCCCGTACGTGAACGAGGAGCTCGTCGGCGAGGCGATCGCGCCGATCCGGGATCAGGTGGTCGTCGCGACGAAGTTCGGGTGGAACATCGTCGAGGGCCGGATGCAGGGCACCGATTCACGGCCCGAGCAGATTCGCCGCGTCGCCGATGCCTCTCTGCAGCGTCTCGGCGTGGAAAGTATTGACTTGTTCTACCAGCATCGCGTGGACCCGAATGTGCCCATCGAGGACGTCGCCGGCGCTGTCGGTGAGTTGGTGGCCGCTGGGAAGGTGAAGCATTTCGGCCTCTCCGAGGCGGGGGCCGGGACGATCCGCCGAGCCCATTCGGTCTTTCCGGTGACGGCGGTGCAGAGCGAGTATTCGCTGTGGACCCGGGACCCCGAGGCGGAGGTGCTGCCCACCTGCGCGGAGCTGGGCATCGGGTTCGTGCCGTTCAGCCCGCTCGGAAAGGGCTTCTTCACCGGCACGGTCACGACGGAGTCGACGTTTGCGCCGGGGGAGGTGCGCGCCACCGTTCCTCGGTTCCAGGCCGAGAACCTCTCCGCGAACCAGGCGCTCATCGATCACGTTCGTGCTCTCGCGGCGACGCGAAACGCGACGCCCGCGCAGGTCGCACTGGCATGGTTGCTTGCGCAGGGCCCGTTCGTCGTCCCGATTCCGGGTACCCGGCGACCCGAGCGCATCGACGAGAACGCCGGCGCGACGACGCTGCCGTTGTCGGCGGATGATGTCGCCGATCTCGACACATTGGTCGATCGGCTCGGGGTCGCGGGCACCCGCTACAACGAGACGGGAATGAAGATGGTCGGCCTCTGAGACCGGCCACCGCGCATCCGGCGACGGCGCGTCGCCGGATGCCGAAGGGGTCAGTTGGATTCGTCGCCGGTTTCGATGGGGTTCTCCGAGGCTGACGACCACTGGGACCATGAGCCGGGGAACAGTTCGAGGTCGAGACCCGCCTGGTCTGCCGCGGCGGCGAGCACCGAGGCGGTGACACCGGATCCGCAGTACGCGCCGATCGTTCGGGTGTGGTCGGCACCGCGCTCGCCGAACAATGCCCTCAGCTTCTCCGCGTCCGCGAACGTGCCGTCCTCACGGAGTACCGCCGTGGAGGGGAGGTTGACGGCGCCGGGGATATGGCCGGCGACTGCGTCGACCGGCTCGACCTCGCCCCGATACCGCTCGGGTGCGCGGGCGTCGAGAAGGACACCGTCGCGTGCGCGGATCGCCGCCTCTGCGGCGGTGAGCGTCGGCAGCGCACCGGTGTACAAGTCGTCGTGCCGAACGGTGACACTGCCCTCGGCCGCTGACCTCGCCCCCGTCTCCACGCCGCCATCCGCGGCGAGCCACGAGGTCCATCCGCCGTCGAGGATCTGGACGTCGTTCAGCCCTGCGGCACGCAAGACCCACCACGCCCTGGCGGAGCCGGCGCGGTTCCAGTCGTCGTACACGACGACGGTGCCGCCGTCGTCGACTCCCCAGCGCCGCAACGAGGCCTGGAGAGCGGTGCCGGTCGGCAGAGGGTGGCGGCCGCGGCCGGTGATGGTGTGGTCGCTGAGGTCTGCCTCGAGGTCGACGTAGACGGCATCCGCGATGTGCCCGGCCTCGTACGCGGCGCGTCCGTCGGGTGCCGCGAGGGACCATCGGACGTCGAGCACCACGACGCTGGCGTCGGAGTCGAGTAGTTCCACGAGTTCGGGTGCGGAGATGAGTGTCATCGATATGTCCTGTCGGAATGAACGGAGGTCATATTGCTTTGCCGGGGTTGAGGATCCCTGCGGGGTCGAACACGGACTTGAGCGAGTGCTGGACGCCGAGGCCGACGTCGCCGAGTTCGTCGGACAACCACGGTCGTTTGAGGACGCCGACGCCGTGCTCCCCGGTCAGTGTCCCCCCGAGCCGCAGCGCCAGCGCGAACACGTCACCGACCGCGGCCTGCACCGGCTCCGGGACCGGATCAGTCGGAGCGACATCGGTCAGCGCGATGGGATGCAGGTTGCCATCACCGGCGTGCGCGAACGTGAAGATCTGCACCCCGGTGCGCTGGGAGATCTCGGCGATGCCATCGACCGCCTCCGACAGCCGTGTGCGGGGGACCGCGATGTCCTCGATGAGGACCCGGCCGAGTCGTTCGATCGATGGCAGTGCGAGGCGTCGGACCTGCAGCAGTTGCTCGGCTTCGACGTCATCGGAGGCCGCCTCCACCCGGACCGCCTTGGTGCGCAGAACATCTCGCACCATATTCATCTCTGATTCGGCGCCGATGCCGTCGGTCTGAACCAACAGGAAAGCACCGCCGTCTGCACTGAGCGAGGTGTCCTGCGCCGTGTCGATCGCCATCAGCGTCGCATGGTCGAGCAGTTCCAGGGTTGACGGAGTGAGGCCGGCACGGAGGATGGCGCTCACCGTGTCGGCGGCGTCGGTGACGGTCGCGAAGGTGGCTGTCACGGTCTGGCTGCCTACGGGACGCGGCGTCAGGCGCACAGTGGCCTCGACGACGACCCCGAGGGTGCCTTCCGAACCGACGAACAGGCTGGTCATGTCGTAACCGGTGACGCCCTTGGCTGTTGTGCGGCCGGTTCGGATGCGCCGCCCGTCACCGAGCACGACATCGAGCGCGAGGACGGCGTCGCGGGTGACGCCGTACTTCACACAGCGCAGCCCGCCGGCGTTGGTCGCGATGTTGCCGCCGATCGTGGAGATCGCGGCGCTGGCGGGGTCGGGGGCGTAGCGCAGGCCATGTCGCGCGGCGGCGGCGTCGAGGTCCGCGGTGATGACCCCAGGCTCCACGCGGGCGATGCCGTTGTCGGGATCCAGTTCGAGGATCCGGTTCATCCTCGACACGTCGAGGACGATCTCGCCGGCACCGGCCGCGGCGCCGCCGGACAGACCCGTCCCGGCGCCCCGGGGAACCACGGGAGTGGCGGTGCCGCTGGCATAGCGCAGCGTCGCGACGACGTCGTCGACTCCTGTCGCGCGGATCACGAGGTCGGGGATACCTTCCGGGAGCAGTCCCGAACGGTCGGTGCGTACGGTGTCAAGGTCGGCCGGGTCGGTGGACCAGTCCGACACTTGGGCGGTGAGTTCGGTCAGGTGCTTCGGGAGCGCGGCCGCGGTCATCCTGCGGTCGTGTCCCGCACGATCACCGGCAGCGAGGCGCCAAGGCGCAGCCGTTCGAGGAACAAGATCACGGTCGCGGCGACCGACCGGTGGGTGACGTCGTTGAGGATGTCGTGATGACCGTGCTCGACGACGGCGACGGCGGCGTTCGGCAGGCCCTGATAGACCGCGACCGCCCGGTCGAGCGGGCTGATCCCGTCGGCGCTGCCGTGCACGGCGAGCACCGGAACTGTAGGTGCCGCGGCCGTCAGGTCCGCGCTGGTGATCGCGTCGACGCCGGAAAAGATGCCCTGCGCCGAGGACCGCAGCACGCCGTGGTGGGTGGGGCAGCCGGTGCGGAGCTCGATCTCCTCGTCCCACGACCGCGCCGGAACGTCCGTTCCCACGGGCAGGCCGGCGACGATCACCGCGGCGATCTCTTCCGGCACGATGTGGCGGCGGACAGTGCCTGTAGGGCACCGGAATCGGATCCGACCACCACCAGGGGTGAGACCGCCCACGGGTCGTCGGCCAGTTCCCGCAGCTGCGACACCGCGTCGGTGTCGTCGCCGGTCTGCAGCACGGTGACGCGGTACGCGTCAGCGGAGATGCGGGCGGCGAAGCGGCGGTACACGTCCGCGGACTCGCCACGTCCGGGGATCACCGCGAGCGTGCCTCGCGGGTGGAGTCCGGTCGGCTCGTCCCAACGGACGGCGCTCTGGTCGGGTGCGGTGGAAGTGGTCACGTAGATGCCTTTCAGTGGGCGACGGTGGCCCGGGCGCGGGCGATCAAGTCGGTGGTGCTGCGGGTGCCGGGCTCCTCGCCGGCTGTCTCGGAGGCGCCCAGCGTGGCCTGGATGGCCGCGTTGAACGGAACCGGGATGTCGTGCAGGCGTCCGAGAAGAACGATTTCGCCGTTGAGGTAGTCGATTTCGGACGAGACGCCGCGGGCGAAGCTCTGCCAGGTGGACTGCTGGCCGGGAACGATCCCCGAGTCCGGTGCGGCCTTGAACGCCGAGAGGTCCTCGGTGCGTTCGGCGACGGTGTCCGCAATATCGATACCCACTGCGCCGAGCACGGCCCGTGCCTCGGCGGCGAGCTCGTTCTCGATGACGATCCGTTCCTCGTCGTCACCGGTGAGGACCTCGACGGCGTTGCGCACGTTGTAGACGATCTTCGCCGCCTTCCAGCGGACCACGTCGTCGGAGATCTGCACGATGTACTCGGCAGCACGAAGGTCGTCGGCGATCCGCTCGACTGCGGAGTCCGAACCGGTCGGGTAGCGGCCGATCGTGAGGACGCCGACCGGCCCGGCCGCGCCGGACACGACTTCCCCGATCACGGTGAACCGGGCCGGGGTCAGCAGCGAGGCGCCGTAGACGATCGGGAAGCGGCGCAAAGCGATTCGCTCGGCGTCGAGGCCGTTCTGGACGATGACGACCGGCAGGGTGGACGCGGTTCGCTCGGGGGCGTCGGAGAGTGGCTGCCACGCCCACTCGCGCACAGCCGCTTCGAGGTCCTGCGCCTTGGTGGTGACGATCAGCACGTCGTCGGATGTCAGCGTGACCTGGTCGGGCGCGGCCGCGGTGGCCAGCGGAATAGTGGTCGCGGTGCCGCGGCGATGGTAGGTCAGCCCGTGTTCGGCGATGTGCGCGATCTGGCGGCCCCGTCCGACGAGGAGGTAGGGGATGCCGTGCTGTTCGAACTGCGCGGCCAGGGTGGCGCCCACGGCGCCCGCGCCGACGACGACATAGCGTGTCATGACTTCTCCGATGTGATGGGGGTCGAGGAGGGAACGATCGAGGCTTTCGCCGCCTTGCCGAGGAACGCGGTGACGGTGTCCTCCTGAGGAAAGTGGATCCGGGACGAGTACACGTCCCGCAGATAGCGCTCGAGGGGATTGGACCTGCTGAGACCGGGATTTCCGATCAACCTGACCATGTGCTCGACCGCGCCGATCGCGGCACGGTTCGCGACCGTCTTCGCGCTCCAGGCCACATCCTTCGGCACCGCTTCGCCCCGATCGGCCTGCTCCGCAAGGGCCCTGAGCAGGGTAATGCTCGCGGTCAGTTGCACGTCGATCTCGCCGAGCGCGGCCTCGAAGCGGGGGAGCTCGAGCAGGGACGTGCCGAGGTTCGCGGGCCTCCGGGAGTCGAGAAACCGAAGGAACCAGCTGCGGGCGGCGCGGGCGACCCCGAGGTAGATCGCCGGCAACGTCGTGCCGGGTCCGAGATTCTGATCCTGGGGCCGACGGTGTGCCACTTCCTGCAGCCCGAACGCGAATTCGTCGGGGACGAACACCTCGTCGAACAACACCCCGTGACTGCCCGTGGCTCGCATTCCGGTGTTGTCCCACGTCTCGTCGATGCCGATACCGCCCGAGCGGGCGTCGACGGCGAAGTTGCCGACCCGCGGCTCCGGTTCGTCGGTCGTGGCCATCACGATCATCCAGCGCAACCCGGCCGCGCCTGTGGAGTAGATCTTGTGGCCGGTGACCTTCCACCCGCCCGGCACCCGGCGGGCAGTGGTCGCCGGAGCCCCACCCCGGGACGGTGTGCCCAACGCAGGCTCCACCTGCAGAGCGTTCAGCAGCGTCGGCTCGGCCGCCGAGTCGTCCAGCACGCTCCGGTACAGCGCGGTGGGCAACGCATCCTCGGTGGCTTGACGGGCATGGAACGCCAGCGTCATCGCGGTGATCAGCGCCACCGACGGATCGCCCTCGCCGAGGGCGAGCATCAGCTCGAAGGTGCCGGCGTGGCCGAGCTCGGCGCCACCGAATCGACGGCCGACGGTCGAGGTGAGGATGCCGGCGTCGTGCAGGACCGCGATGCTCTCGGCAGGAAACCGTCCGGTGCGGTCGTAGTCGGCTGCCCGCTCGGCGAGCGCGGCGGTGACGGCGGGAAGCACCGCCGGGTCGTAGGTGCGGAGCGCGGACGCGACGGTCACGAGGTCACCTTCCTGGGATGGCGGGTTCCGGGCACCGCGGCGAGCAGGGTCCGGGTGTAGTCGACGGCGGGGGTGGTGTACACGCGATCGGCGGTACCGGCTTCGACGACACGGCCGCGGCGCATGACGACGATGTCCTCGCTGAGCTGGCGGATCACCGCGAGATCGTGGGAGATGAAGATGTAGCTGACACCGAGTTCGGCTTGCACTCGAACGAGCAGGTCCAGGATCTGCGCCTGCACGGACACGTCCAGTGCCGAGACGGCCTCGTCGAGGACTACCAGGGACGGTTCGGTGGCCAAGGCACGTGCGATCGCCACACGCTGGCGCTGGCCGCCGGACATCGCAGTCGGCTGGCGGTCGGCAAACGCCGCCGGCAGCCCCACCAGCTCCAGCAATTCCGCGACCCGCGCCCGCCGGGTCTTCCGGGTTCCGATCCCGAACGCGCGCAACGGCTCCGCAAGGGTCCGCTCGATGGTGAACCGCGGATCCAGGGACGCGAACGGATTCTGGTACACGAGCTGGACGTGGCGACGGAACTCCCGCAACTCGCGGCCCCGAACACCGGTGACGTCGTGGCCATCGAACTCGACCGTGCCGGAATCGGGATTGGTCAACCGCGTCACGATTCGCGCGAGAGTCGACTTACCCGAACCGGATTCACCGACGACACCGAGGGTGCCGCCACGGGGAACCGCGATGCTCACATCGTGGACGGCGTTGACCTCGCCGCCGGATCCGCTGTCCCGGAATACCTTCTGCAGGTCTGATGCGACGAGGATCGCGCGACTCGCGACATTCCGGCCGGCCCAGGCGGTGTCAGCTTTGGGCCGGCCGGCGACGCCGCGCGCCATCAGTCGTCCTGACTCGATGTCGGGGACGGCCGAGAGCAGCCGCCGGGTGTACGCCTCGGCAGGCGCGGTGAGCACTCGCTTCGGGGTGCCCGCCTCCACGACACGGCCCGACTCGAGGACCACGATTCGGTCGGACCGGTCCCCGGCGACACCGATGTCGTGGGTGATGAGCAAGATCGCGATGCCGAGCTCGCGGCGCAGCTCGTCCATATGGTCGAGGATCTGTTTCTGGATCGTCACGTCGAGCGCGCTGGTCGGCTCGTCGGCGACGATGAGCTCCGGCTCGTTGGCGAGCGCGTTCGCGATCAATGCCCGCTGCTTCATGCCGCCGGAGAGCTGGTGCGGGTACTGGCGCGCGCGGAGTTCGGGCCGGTCGATGCCAACCTTGGTGAGCAATTCGACGACGCGTTCGCGCACCACTGCTTTCGGGCTGCGGCCGCCGTGCAGGGTGATCGACTGCGCGATCTGGTCGCCGATCCATCGGGTCGGGTTCAATGACACGGTCGGATCCTGCGGGACGAATCCGATCCGGGCTCCCCGCAGGTTGCGCCACTGCTTGTCGCGCAGTGTCGTCAGTTCGGTGCCACCGAAACGGATGCTGCCGCCCGTCACCTCGGCGCGCTCACCGAGTAGACCGAGGATCGCGTGCGCGGTGGTGCTCTTGCCCGAACCGGATTCACCGACGATGGATACGAGTTCACCGGCCGAGACGTCGAATCCGACGCCGGACACCGCTTGGAAAGTGTCACGGCGCGAGAGCCGGTAGTGCACGTCGAGGTCGGTCACCGTCAGGAGGGCTGGAGGTGTGCTGGTCATGAATCACCGATTCTCGAGAAAGCGGGCAATGCGGTTCGCGGACAGGACGACGATGGCGATCACCAGGCCGGGGAACGTGGTCATCCACCACGCCGAGGCGAGGTAGTCGCGGCCGTCGGATACCAGCGCACCCCACTCGGGCGTCGGGGGTTGGGCCCCGAACCCGAGGAACGACAGCGCCGACACGGACAGGATCGCGGTACCGAACTCGAGCGCCGTCAACGCCAGCACGGGTCCCCGCGCGTTGCGCAGCACGTGCGCGAACAGCGTGTACGACCAGTGGGATCCGGACGCCTTCGATGCCTCGATGTACGGCAAGGCGGAAATCTTCAGGGTCTCCGAGCGCATCACCCGGGCGAAGCTCGCGATGTTCGCGATGCCGACCGCGATGGCGACGTTGACGGTCCCGAAACCCAGCGCGGTGACGACGGCAAGCGAGAGCAGCAAGCCGGGAACGGCGAGCATCACCTCGATGATGCGCATCAGCCAGTCCTCGACGCGGCCGCGCACGAATCCGGCGATCAGGCCGACACCCGCGCCGACGACGATGCCGACCAGGACGGCGACCACGGTCGCCTGCAGCGTCAGTGCGGCGCCGTGGACGACCCGCGCGTAGGTGTCCCGGCCGAGGTTGTCTGTGCCGAACCAGTGCTCGGCACTGGGCGGGGAGAGCCGTTGGGCCGGCACACCGTTGATCGGATCATGGGTGGAGAACACTTCCGGGACGATCGCCCACGCCACCACCAGGGCGAGCACCGCGAACGACAGAACCAGACCGGGTTGGCGGATCAGGCTGATCCAAAATCCCTCCCGAGCGCTGCGTCGGGAGGAGTCGGCTCCCACCGGGCTCGTTCCCGGAGCGGTGTCCTCGCTGTCGACGAGAAGTGCGGTCATGAGGCTGTCCTTTCCGGTGCCGGCCCGGTGCTGGTGTTCCGCCGGGTCCGCAGCTGCGAGCCGATCCGCGGATCGAGCAGCGGGTACAGGAGGTCGATGATGATTCCGATGACCACGAACACGGCGGCGGCCAGTGTGACCACCGCCAGGACCACCGGGATGTCCTGGGCGTTGACCGCCTCATATGTGATTCGACCCACACCCATGCGGGAGAACACCGTCTCCACGACAACCGACCCGGCGAGGATGTTGCCGACGATCATGCCGACCATCGTCAACAGCGGCAGCGAGGCGTTGCGGACGGCGTCGGTGAACATCGCGTGTGCGCGCGACGCACCCTTCGCGCGAACCACCTCGATGTACGGCTCGTGCATCGCGGTTGCCAGACTCTTCGCCAGGATCTGGGCCACGAATGCCGCCGTCGGGATGGCCAGTGTCACGGCGGGCAGCACCAACCCGTTGAGTCCCTTCCCGCCGAGCGGCGGGAACCAATGGAGCTGGAACGCGAAGTACTGCACCAGAAGCAGTCCCACCCAGAACGATGGAACCGACACTCCGGCCGCCGGCAGCGACAGCAGCAGCTGCTGCAACGCCCGGGCCCGGGTCAGCGTGGCGGCCAGCGCGATGCCAATCCCGAGTGCCAGTCCGATCACCAACGCGAGCGAGCCGAGGGCGAGGGTGCTCGACAGTGCGTCACCGATCAGGTCCGTCACCGGCCTGCCGGTCTGGATCGACATGCCGAAGTCACCGCGCACGGCATTCCACAACGCGCTCAGGTACTGGAGCACCGGCGGCTTGTCCAGTCCGTGCTGGATCCGCAGTCGCTCTATCGTCGCGTCGTCCGCAGACGCGAACTCGGCGCCGCTGCCCGAGAGCATCAGCTTGATCGGATCGTTCGGCAGTAGGTAGAGGACGACGAAGACGAGCGTGAACGCGGCCCAGAGCACGAACAGTCCCTGCAGAAGTCGACGCCCGAGGAAGACGAGCCAATCGCGCAGTTCAGTTTGGTGCACGGGGCCGCGAGCCATGGGTCTACTCCTCTCAGTCCTGGATCCACGCGTCGTACAGCGAGAGCTGCACACCGGGCTCGAAAGCCACCCCATGCACGTTCGCTGCGTGGGCGTGGGCGACAGACTGCTCGGCGATGACGATCACCAGAGCGTGCTCGAGGATGTAACGTGCGGCGTTGTCAACTGCCACCTGCCGATCCTCCGGACGGGCGGCAGCGGCCTGAGCATCCAGATAGGTCTCGAGCTCCGACGGTTGCAGGTGCAGCGGGTTGTTGCGCTTGGTCGAGAAGTGCATCGTCAGCGCCGCCGGATCGGCCCGGGTGAAGCCGTAGGGCACGAAGTCGTAGTTGCCCGAGTCCAGAGCGGCGAGCATCTCGGCACGGGAGACGTTGTTGATGATCAGTTCCACACCGATGCGCTGCAGCTGCTGCGCCACCAGTTCATACGGCGCAGTACTACCGGACTGACCGTTGACGAGAGTCACGGTGAGGCGCTGACCGTCCTTCTCCCGGATTCCGTCGGCGCCGACACGCCAGCCGGCCTGGTCGAGAATCCGCGCTGACTCCTCCGGGTCGTACCGCACCAATTCTGAGAAGTCAGTGTAGTACGGCGTGGTCGACGACAGGATACTCGTCGCAACATTGTTGCGCGGCAACAGGATCGTCGACTTGTACTCCTCGCGGTCGATGCCGAGCTGGATCGCCCGTCGAACCGCCTCGTCGGAGAGAACCGGAGACGCGTTGTTCGTCAGGTACTCCGTCACCGTGCCGGGATTGTTGGTGGCCAGCAACCCGAACCCGGACGCCTCGAGATTCTCCTCGTCCTGCGTCGGCACGCTGTTGACAAGATCGACGTCACCCGAACGCAGGCTGCCCACCCGGACACTCGCCTCGGGAATCACGCGAAACTCGACGCGATCAAGGTATGCCTCACCGGTGTGGTTCGCATTCCCGGACGGCCAACCGTACCCGACGCGCTTGGTGAGGACGACCTCCTGGGTGGGGGTGTAGTGGTCGAGGAGGAATGCGCCGGTGCCGACGATCTGACCGAGGCAGCGCTGCTCGGGAGCAAGTTGGTAGGTGGACGGCGACAGTACCGCCATGTTCACCGTCGACAACGCTTGCAGAAAGCTGGCATTGGGCACGCCGAACGTCACGCGCACCTTGTCGGGGGCGACGACCTCGGTGCCGGCGTAGCCCTCGAGGTAGCTGGACGCATTGACCGCGCGGCCGCCGAGAGCCTTGACCCCGTCGAGGTAGGCCTTGACCGCTGCGCCGTCGAACACCTCACCGTTGCTGAAGGTGACATTCTGCCGCAGGGTGAAGTCGAACACGGTTGCGTTGTCGTTGATCTCCCACGTCGTCGCCAGCCAGGGGACGATCTCGCCGGTCTGCGGATCGGCGTCGACCAACGAGTCACCGACCTGACGCAGGATGTCCCGAGTCGGGGTCAGATCCGTCTGGTTCGGATCGACGCAGATCGGGTCGGTGGCCGTCCCGACCACGAGGGTGCCACCCGCTACCGGGTCACCGGCTGCCTCGGCGGAGTACGTTGCGCCGCCAGACGAGCAGCCGCTCAAGGTGAGCGCCGCGAGCACCGGCACGGCAGCCCACCGTTCGATGCGTCGTTTCCTATCCACAGATTCGGCCTTTCTTGCAAGTTAGAAAATGTGAGTGTCAGTGATGTCCGAGGACGTTGTAGCGGAGGGTGTCGCCGGCGTACTCGGTCTGGAACAGGCCGCGGCGCTGCAACTCGGGAACCAGGTGGTCGGTGATCACCCGATGACCGCCGAAGTGTTGGGGCGAGATGACGACGCCGTCGATGGCGCCCCCCTCGAAACGTTCCTGGATCTGGTCGGCGATCTGTTCGACGGACCCGACCGGGTCCCAGTGGCCTGACGCTGCGGCATTGTTGTGCTCGACAAGCTGACGCAGGGTCCGGTCACCCGCCAGCACCCACCTGCGATAGAGCTCGTACCGAGAGCGGCGACCTTGGACGTCTTCGACAGCGGGCAGCCGATCGAGTGGAATCGGCTTGTCGGGATCCAGATCGGATAGGTCGACCCCGCCGAACCCCGAGCCCTCGAAGTTCTTGCGCATTCCGTTCCAGTCCGCGGTGGCGGCGAACTCGGCCAGGCGGCCTGCGGTGTCGCGCGCCTGCTCCTCGGTCCGTTCGATGACGGTGTAGAGGCCGGGCAGGATCTTCACATCGTCCGGGTTGCGGCCGGCGGCAGCAACCCGCTCCTTGTAGTTCTTGTAGTACCGCACGCCCTCGTCGAATTCCGGTTGCGAGGTGAAGATCGCGTCCGCATGCTTTGCACCGAATTCGATCCCTGCCGTCGATGATCCCGCCTGGAACAGGAAAGGGATGCCCTGCGGCGCTCGGTCGACGTTCAGCGGACCCTCGACGCTGTAGTGCTCCGAGACGAAGTTGGTGCGCCGCACCTTTGTGGGATCGACGAAGACACCCGCCTCCCGGTCGATCACGCGCGCATCGGCATCCCAACTCTCCCACAGCACCTTCACCGCGGACACGTACTCCTCCGCGCGCGAGTACCGCTCGTCGTGCGGTGGCAGCGGCTCGGTGCCGAAGTTCCGCTCGCCACCGGAGGACGTGACGATGTTCCAGCCCGCCCGTCCCTTGGACAGATGGTCGAGGGAGGCGGTGATTCGCGCCAGGTTGAACGGTGCGTTGAAGGTGGTCGACGCCGTCACGACCACCCCGATCTTCGAGGTCCGCGCAGCCAGCGCGGTCTGGAAGGTGAACGGCTCGAAGTGCCCGTGTGGCCGCTCCAGCCCGGTCCCGACTCCGTCGGAAAGAAACAGCGAGTGGATCTTCGCGGCCTCGGCGGCCTGTGCGATCTCCGTGTAGAGATCGAGATCGTAAAGCTGCTCCGCCGGGCTCTCGGGAAGACGCCAGGACTGGTAGTTGGTACCCATTCCCAGGATCTGCAACACCAGAACGAGTTGCCTTTTGTTCGCCATCGAAACTCGTCTCAATTCTATTCTATGCCAGTCGTATTGGTTCGAATCATGCCGACGCGGTGGTGGAGGCGAGTTCCTCGCGCAGGTTCGGCAGCAGGTACTTGCCGTAGTCCACGACGTCGTTGAGGTTGTCGTAGCCACGGATCGAGATGAGCTCGGCGCCGAGATCGACGTAGTCGAGGATTGCCTGCGCGACGGTCTCCGGGGTGCCGACGAGTGCGGTGGATGCGCCGGATCCGTTCGTTGCGGTCGCGGTGGGGGTCCACAGCGCGCGGTCGTGAAGTTCGCCCGCCTTCGCCGCGTCGAGTAGACGCTGCGAGCCGACGTTCTCCGGAACGTTTCCCGTATTGGCGCCGGTGTGGTGCTGCTGAAGCGCTCCGAGGATCGTGTGAGCCTTCTCCCAGGCCTTTTCTTCTGTCGCGGCGATGATGGGGCGGAACGTCACCCAGATGCGCGGCTTGTCGGTGCGTCCGGCAAGGTCGGCCTGCTCGTGGATCGCGGTGATCTGTTCCCGCGTCTGTGCGAGCGGTTCGCCCCACAGCCCGAAGATGTCGGCGGACGATCCGCCCACGCGGTAGGCGTCAGCTGACGATCCGCCCAGCGAGATCGGGACGGTGCCGTTCACGGGGCGCAAGTCGGCGACGAAATCGTCGAATCGGTAGTGCTTCCCTGCATGATTCCACGGTGCGGTCTCCGTCCACGCACGGCGGAGGATGTCGATGAACTCGGCCGAGCGCTCGTAACGCTCCGACTTGTTCAGGTAGTCGCCCTGCCGGGCCTGCTCGGCGTCGGTGCCGCCCGAAATGATGTGGACGACGGCGCGGCCGCGACTCAGTTGATCGAGAGTGCTGAGCGCCTGGGCCGCAGCGACCGGGTGGATGATGTTGGGTCGCAGAGCGACAACGAGCTTGATCTTCGAGGTCAGCTGGCTCAGCGCATCGGCCACCCCCAGCGCGCTGAAGCCCTTCGAACCGTAGGGCACCAGCGTGTAGTCGAAGCCGGCTTCCTCGAGCGCATCCGCGTAGCGACGCAGGAAGTCCACGTCGATGTCGGACCCTGGCTTCGGGTACAGATCCGAGGAATCTCGGACGTGCACCTGGCTAACGAACTCAACAGGCATATCTGTTTCTCCGTATTCGCGAGCATGACTGTTCGGCCCGCAGGTGCTGAGGGGGATTGGTAGGTGGGCGGGCGCGTAGCTCATCCGGTGACCGTCAGGAGTCGAACCGGTGCCCGCTACGTGTGGCGAGCCCTCAACGACAATCGGTGAGGCGGCACCAGGTCTGGGGCAGAACCTGCACAGCCGTCGACTGCCTTCATCTGCATGAGCACAAGCCTGCCGCCGAGGTGCGTGAGCTGTCAATGCACTCACCCAGTAATGATCGCCATGATTTATACTCCTGACACCATGAGCGACCTCTGCCAGAGTGGGGAACTCCGTCTCCAGCGGCGCTGAAGGATCGGATTCGCAATGAGAAGACGTTGGGTGCGAGAGAGGCGGTGTTCTTCTTGAAGTCACCGGTGGTCGAGACGAAAGATCGACGTAGATCGGGATTTCCGTTCAGGTCGGACCAGTTGTCTCTGGACTTTGTTGCCACCGTCGCCAAGCGTGACATGGGCGATATCGAGCGATTGGTGACAGGCGACGACCTGCAGACCTGGCTATACGTTGCGGGCCTGCCTCCTGCGGTCGGCATGGTCACCGACAGTCAGCTCGGATCCGCCCGGAAGCTACGTGAGGCTATCAACCACCTGACACGCTCGCGGGTGGATGGGCGACATCCAGATCCCGGATCTATCGATGTGATCAATCGTGCGGCGACATTCGGTCCACCCCACGCGACCCTGTCGGCCGATGGCACCACGGCCGTGCCGGCCCACCCTGCCCCGGTCGAACAGATCCTGTCGACGATCGCCCGCGATGCAATCGACCTATTCAGTGGTGATTATCGCGACCGCGTACGCCGTTGTTTGGGACACGACTGTTCGCTCTACTTCGTCGATCGCTCAAGGAAGGGAATCCGGCGATGGTGCTCGATGGCTGCCTGTGGAGAGAGGGCAAGCTCCGCGGCCTACCGCCGTCGGCACGGTGGGTCGGCACTCCGTCAGTCGTTATAGGGAGGCAAATACCGTGGCTGCGGGATGGCATCCGCAGCTGAAACGGGCGGATTGGGGCGCCGATAATTCAGACACAGGCTGTGTGAGGTGGAACGCAGCGGATTTCTGCGGGGAGGCCTGGCACTGGGGATGTTGATTGCGACTCTGACCGGACTTCCGCAGTTCGTAGGCATTTTCGTGCCATTCCGGGAATGAATGTGCAGGTCAGAGCGGTGCAGGGCGGCTGGAACGCTGAAATCTGTA
>NZ_JBHXWI010000077.1:0-37185 GCF_042671975.1 Rhodococcus sp. NPDC127593
GCGTCCACCGAGGAGGTGACACCGGCCTTGACTGCCTGACTCACCAACGAGGAGCCACGCGACGGCCCTCGTACACCACTCCCATGGACTTGACCCTCTGCGATCTCGCCAGATCCACTGAGCCAGGACAGTGGAGCCAGAAGTGCCGTGAGTGTAGAGACTGGTTGGAGGTTCCGCGGCGGTGCGTTCTCGGGCCGCCCGGGCCGTTTTCCTCGACGTCAGGACGTCACGCACGATGGTTGGCTGCGCGCGGACGACATTTCGGAGATAGGAATTCTCGTGCATCAGCTCGCCCGAAGACGTCAGACCAACCGCGTCATACCATCGACCGCGAGGATATGGCCAGTGATGTATGAAGAATCCGGGGATACCAAGAAGGCAACACTTCGGGCTATGTCTTCGGGTTCGCCAAGTCTCCCGAGTGCGCTGTGGGAAGCCTTGTCCGCGAATCCGGTCGCGGCCGAGTTGGCTCGCACCCGGCCCGTCATGGTGTACCCGGGCGATACCGCGTTGACCCTGATGTTCAGGTGGCCGACATCAGCGGCCAGGTAGCGGGTGTAGTGCGCAAGCGCCGCCTTCGACAAGGCGTATCCGGCGTATGAGCCGCCCGGCAGAACATTCTCGGCGGACAGCGAGGTGGTATTTACAATCGATGGGCTCGCCGACTCGCGTAGGACTGGCACAGATGCTTGACAGAGGTAAATCGCGGACATCAGATTGACCTCCAGTGCTCTGCGTATGTCCGCGGGGCTGGTTTCGCTTGCTCGGCTGCCTTCGAACGGTGTGATGGCCCCACCGGCGATGTTGACCAGGATGTCGAATCCGCCCCATTCTTCCCGTACGGCGGCCACGATCCTCGTAGCACTTGCTTCCTCTGTCAGGTCTGCTTCGATCCCGATTGTCCGAGCACCCAATTCTTTGATGGCGTCCGTCGTCAGATCGTCCGCTTCTCCTGGAATCTCGAGACCGGAGCGTAGATCGATATCGACGACTGCAACGTCTGCCCCCTGCGCGGCGAGGGTGATCGCAGTAGCGCGGCCGATGCCTCGCCCGGCGCCTGTGACGACGGCTCGCAAGCCCGATAGTGCAGAACTCATAAAGTCTCCTCGGTTCTTCGTAAAGCGACTGGCGTGTCCGAATAGGTCTTTTCGCAACGCATTCGAGAATTCGGATCGAATGGAATCAAGCACGGTCGACATGCGAGCGCAGGAGGGCGGACAATGGCTCACCTGCGGTCGCACGTCGGCCGTGCTTGTTATTACTTGTCGGGGCTTCAGTCCTGTTTCAGCGCGTAGCCTTGCAGCTCCCCGTCTGATGCCCAATTGTGCAGGACGTCGTAGTAGGCAAGCGGGCCGTCTCCGTATCGCCCGCCGATGAAGAGGTCTGCCGGAGTCTCGGCTTTGCCTTCGGCGTTGTAGTAGCCCGGTGTGCATTGAGCGAAGAACCGGAACATCGCATGGTTCTTGGGGGACTCGGCGATAATCCGTACCCATTGTTCGACGTCTTGGGGTTGGGCCTCGACGGCGCGTGCATTCTTGGCTTCGGTCTGGCCGACGATGTGAGCGACGTACTGAGACTGCTCGTCCAGGAGGTGCACAGCGTTCACCGCCGACGCAGTCTGGGTGTTTCCGCCGATGAAGAACATGTTCGGGAACTTGTCGGTCGACATGCCGTGCAGTGTCCGGACGCCGTTCGCCCAGTGCTGCGAGAGCGTTGTTTCCCGGCCGATGATGTCGAAGCCCGTCAACTCGGTGTACGAGATTGCCGATTCGAATCCGGTCGCCATGATCAGGCAATCGAGAGGATGCTCGATACCGTCCACCACGACACCGTTGGGTGTGAATCGCTCCACACCCTGACCGTGAGTGTCGATCAACGTGACGTTCTTCCGATTGAACGCAGCAAGATAGTCGTCGTGCCACCCGGGGCGTTTGCACCACCAGCGGTACCACGGCTTGAGAGCCTCGGCGGTGGTCGGATCTTCGACCATGTCGTCGACGCGGCCTCGGATCTGGTTCATCAACCTGTAGTCGTTGATCTCAGACAGCTCGGCGAGCTCTTCCTGCGTCGGCGGCCGTCCCAACCGATTGGTCACCGAGTCTTCCGGCTCGGCGAGAACCTCGAATGCTCCAGTCCATCCATCGCCGACCATGTCGACCTCGGGCCGCACGTAGCCGGCTTGGGTACCGAATTGAACATGGGCTTGGAAGTTTTCGCGGCGTTCGCGCTGCCAGCCGGGTTTGGACATGTCGACCCAGTCGGGCCCGGTTTCGCGTTGTCCGCGGACCCCGACGGTCGAGGGGGTCCGCTGGAACACCAGGAGCTCGCCGGCGTCTTTGGCCACCTCGGGCACGATCTGCAGAGCCGTCGCACCTGTTCCGACGACTCCGACTCGCTTGTCCTTCAGTCCGGTGAGTCCGCCCTCGCTGGTACCACCGGTGTAGCTGTAGTCCCAACGGCTCGAATGGAAGATATGACCTTCGAACAGATCGATGCCCGGCAGATTAGGGAGTTTCGGCAGGCTCTGACGGCCGCACGCGAGAATGAAGTAGTCGGCGGTCAGCTTGTCGTTGCGGTCCGTTTGAATGTGCCAACGGTTCTCGTCCTCGGACCACTGTGCGCCTGTGATTGCGGTGTGGAAGCAGGCCTTGTCGTAGAGACCGTATTCTTTGCCGATTCGCTGGCTGATCTCGAGCATTTCTGCTGCATAGGCGTAGCGGTGCTTCGGCGCGTAATTCAGTTCTTCGAGCAAAGGCAGGTAGATGTGCGCTTCGATGTCACACATGGCACCCGGGTATCTGTTCCAGTACCACGTTCCGCCGAAGTCACCGCCCGTCTCGATCACCCTGACATCGGTGACTCCGGCGTCGCGCAGCCGAGCGCCCAGCAGCAGTCCGCCGAAGCCGCCGCCTGCGATGATGACGGAGGTGTGATCTGTCAGGGGCTCGCGGGGAACGTCGGCGTCACTCCACGGGTCGCGGCTGTACTGCTCGAATCGCCCGCCGGACGTTCCGACGTACTGCTTCTTGCCGTCCGGGCGGATGCGGCGATCACGTTCGTAGTCGTACCGTTCCTTCAAAGCTGTTGGATCGAAATCCAGATCACCAATGAGTTTGTCGTTCGACACTGGTTCCTCACCCTCGTCTGGCGGCGTCAGTTCGAGTGACGCCTGCAGGTCTGCTGATGTGCAGTCCTAGCGGTGTTGAAGCGAATCCCGGGGCATACGGCTGGGCAGTAGTAGCCTCTTCGGGCTGCTGGCATTGCTACCTTCGCGATGTATTCAGTTAATCAGTGATCGCCATCACCTTGAAGCGACATCGGTCGCGACGGACCGAGACAATTGTTGCGAAAAACGGGGTGGTGCTTCCCGAAAGCGGTGTGGTGCCCGCGCAGACTCACACCCTCAGACGGGACGACACATAATTGATTCCAGCCTGCGTTGGACAGACGAAAGCCGCCACGGTCGAAGTCGACCGTGGCGGCACGCTACGACGCTGGTGAGGTTTCGTAGCGGCGGCAGAGCATCGCGCTTCACGAGCGCAGGCCGGCGGCCGGCACGCACCGTGTGGGTCGTGACCCGGCAGCAGCGTGTTAGAGGAGGCGGAGGAGGGTGGCGTTGGCCTGTCCGCCGCCCTCGCACATGGTTTGTAGGCCGAACTCGATGTCGTTCTCGCGCATGTGGTGAACCATCGTCGTCATCAGCCTGGCGCCGCTCCCACCGAGGGGATGCCCGAGTGCGATTGCGCCACCGTTGGGATTCAACCGTTCTTCGTTGGCCCCGACTTCCTTCAGCCACGCCAAGGCAACCGAGGCGAAAGCTTCGTTGACCTCGTAAGTTCCGATATCGTCGATCGTGAGGCCGCGTCGAGCGAGCAGTTTCTCGGTTGCGGGGATGGGCCCGGTGAGCATCGGCATCGGCGGCGATCCGATGACGACTGCTGTATCGATGGCTGCGATCGGCGTGAAACCGAGCTCGGCGGCGGTGTCGGATCCCATGATCAGCAGTGCGGCGGAGCCGTCGCTGATCTGCGAGGAATTGGCTGCGGTGATCTTGCCGTCCGGGGTGAAGGCCGGCTTGAGCTTGGCGAGCGATTCGAGGGTGCCTCCGCGTCGAACCCCCT
Source organism: Rhodococcus sp. NPDC127593 (assembly GCF_042671975.1). Classification (NCBI taxonomy): domain Bacteria; kingdom Bacillati; phylum Actinomycetota; class Actinomycetes; order Mycobacteriales; family Nocardiaceae; genus Rhodococcus; species Rhodococcus sp. NPDC127593. Next base: position 4,122 of record NZ_JBHXWI010000077.1, read on the forward strand.
CGTCGACCGCTATTTTCTCTCCATTTACCGGGATGGATGCGATCTGGGATTCGAATCGTCCCGCGTCGATTGCCGCGGCCGCTTTGGCGTGGGAGCCGAGGGCGAACTCGTCGAGCTGTGTTCGCGACAGTCCCCAGTCGTCGGCGATCTGTTCCGCACCGATTCCTTGATTGGGGAACTCGGATCCGAACCGCTGGGAGTAGAGCTCACCGAGCGGGGAATTGCCCGCCGCGGTCGACGATCCGATGGGGATGCGGGACATGGATTCGACGCCGCCTGCGACGACGATGTCGTAGTGCCCGGCAACTACGCTCGCTGCGGCGAAGCTGACGGCCTGTTGCGATGACCCGCACTGCCGATCGATGGTGGTGCCGGGAACGTGAATGGGCCATCCTGCGGACAGTGCCGCGGTCCGCGCGATGTCGAAGCTTTGTTCACCGACCTGACTGACGCATCCCCAGATGACATCCTCGACCAACGCGGGATCGAGGCCGGTTCGTTCGATGAGAGCGCGCAACACGTACGCCGACAGATCGGCAGGATGAACGGAAGACAGCCCTCCGTTTCTTTTACCAACTGGCGAGCGGACGGCATCGACGATGACTGCTTCACGAGACATGAACATGCTTTCTGATCGAGCGGAACATGGTATGCGGGTATTGCGGTGGCGCCGGCCTCATCGGTGCGCGGCGACCGGCCATCTCAGAACCAGTCGGCGGACATGTCGAGTGTGGTCCGATCGAGACTGGCGAGAAGATCGAACTGTGCTCTCGTGGCCGGGAGCTCGTAGCGGAAGAAGTAGCGTGCTGCCTGACGCTTTCCGTCGTAGAAGTCTCCCTGCGAATCTCCGACTGCAAGGAACTGTTCGAGCCAGATCCAGGCTACGACGACGTGGCCGACCGCTTCGAGGTAGATCGACGAGTTGGCCAGCGACTGCGCCTTGTCGGGTTCGTCGCGAAGAGTCGTCGTCACCGCTCGGGTGCGGTCGAGTGCAGCGTCGAGATCAGTTGCCAATTCGGCTGCTTCGCCGTCCGCGTGCTGAGCACGCTCAATGGTGGATCCGATGGTGGCCACGAGCAGGTCCAGACCCGCACCGTTTTGCATGACCATCTTTCGGCCGAGCAGGTCGAGACCCTGGATGCCGTGAGTGCCCTCGTGGATCTGGTTGAGCCGATTGTCGCGGTAGAACTGTTCGACGTCGTAGTCCCGGGTGTAGCCGTAACCGCCGTGCACTTGAATGGCGAGGTCGTTGGCGCGGAGGCACCACTGGGATGGCCAACTCTTCGCGATCGGAGTCAACACATCGAGCAACAGGGTCTTTTCGCTCTTCAGCTGCGTGTCGTCGAGGGTGTCCTGCTCATCGACGAGGTTGGAGCAGAAGAGGCCCAGGGCGAGAGCGCCTTCGACGTACGCCTTCTGTGCGAGAAGCATTCTCTTGACGTCGGCGTGTTCGACGATAGGGACCGGCTTGGATGCTGGGTCGCGGTCGGTCTGGCTTCGTCCTTGGGTGCGCGTGAGGGCGTAGCTGACCGATTGACGGTAGCCGGCGTAGCCGAGAGCTGTGGCGAGGAATCCGACTCCGATTCTCGCCTCGTTCATCATGTGGAACATGTAGTTCAACCCACGGTTCGGTGACCCGACGAGGTATCCGATCGCCCCACTGGTCCCCTTCGGGGTGTGGCTGCCGTCCCCGAAGTTCAGCAGGGTGTTCGTGGTGCCACGGTTCCCCATCTTGTGGTTCAGCCCGACGAGCGCGACATCGTTGCGTTCTCCGGGGTTGCCGTCGGCGTCGAGTACGTATTTGGGAACGATGAACAGTGAGATGCCCTTGACGCCGGGTGCGCTGCCGGGAATTTTCGCAAGCACGAGATGGACGATGTTCTCGCTCAGCTCGTGGTCGCCTCCCGAGATCCACATCTTGGTGCCGGTCAGCCGGTAGCTTCCGTCCGGCTGTTCGACCGCTTTGGTCGTGATGTCGGCCAAGGAGGATCCGGCCTGAGGCTCGGACAGACACATCGTTCCGAAGAATCGGCCTTCGAGCATCGGCCGGACGTAGGCGTCGATCTGCTCCTCGGTTGCGTGGGCGACGAGCAGATTTGCGTTTGCCACCGTGAGGAAGGGATAGCCGGTGGTGGATGCGTTGGATGCCTGAAACCACGCCACCGATGCCCGCATCACCGACATCGGCAGTTGCATCCCGCCGAGTGACTCGTCGAACGATCCGGCGAAGAGCCCCGCCTGGGCAAAGACCTCCAGGGCCTTCTTGGCCTCGGGTGTAGTGATGACTTTTCCGTCGTCACCTATCGTCGGTTCCTGAGCGTCCGCGAGCTTGTTGTGGGGCGCGAAGAACTTCGCGGCCATGTCCGCGCTGAGGTCGAGAACAGCGTCGAAGGTGTCCCGGGAGTGTTCCGCGAACCGCGGGCGTTCGGTGAGTGACTCGACATCGAGCCATTCGTAGAGCAAAAATTCGATGTCTCGGCGCGAGAGCGGTGGCGTGGTCATGACATTCCTTCTGTTCTAGATCGACGCGCCGCCGTCGACCGGCAACACGACACCGGTGATGTACCCGGCCTCTTCGGAAGCCAAGAACGCGACGGCTGTGGCCATTTCTGAGGGGTCCGCGAACCGGGCGATCGGGCCGGTGACTTCCGGGATCTTCTCTTCCGGAATGGAGGCCGTCATTCGTGTGGCGGCGTTGGGGGAAATCGCATTGACGGTGACACCGAACAGTGCGAGTTCCTTGGCGGTGGTCTTGGTGAAACCGATGATGCCGGCCTTGGCGGCCGCGTAGTTCGCCTGACCTCGGTTACCGCGAAGACCGGTGTAGGAGGTCACGTTGACGATGCGTCCGTAGTTCTGGGTCCGGAAATGAGGCACAACGGCGCGGGTGAAGCGGAAGGTGCCGCCGGCGTGGACATCGAGCACCTGCGACCAGTCGTCGTCGGTGAGCTTCCACACGACACGATCGCGCAGGATCCCCGCGTTGTTGACCACGACGTCGATACGGCCGGTGCGCTCGACCGTCTCGCTCACCACTCTCTCGACATCCTCGGTGTTGCTGACGTCGGCCTGAGCAGCAGCAGCACCGATATCGTCGGCCGCACGTGCCAGCTCGTCACCGTCGAAATCCACCATGACTACTTCGGCGCCGGAAGTCTTGAAATGCCGGGCCAGCTCGAGGCCGATCCCTCTGGCGGCGCCGGTGACGAGAACTGTTCGTCCGGTGAAGTCGAAGTTGATGTTGCCCATTGATAGTCCTGTTCGTAAGTAGGTCGCGCCGGGTAGCGGTCGAGTCCGGTGTCGGTCAGTGCTGCTCGACGACGGAGGCGCGTTGCAACACGGTCTCGAAGATCCGGGCCGTGGCTGCGTCGACCATGACACCGTCGATGGCGACGGCGCCGTCACCGGCGGCTTCGGCCTCGCGCATCGCGGTGACGACCTTGCGTGCCTGTGCTACCTCTTCCTCGGAGGGCGAGTAGACGTCGTTGGCCAGCGTCACCTGGTTCGGATGGATCGCCCACTTGCCGACCGCGCCGAGTTCTGCGGCCCAATTCGCCTGTTGGAGGTAGGCGTCGTTGTTCTTGAAGTCACCGAACGGACCATCGATTGCATCTAGGCCGTTGCTGCGGGCAGCGACGATCAACTTCGTTCGAGCCGAGTGCCAGATGTCACCCGGGTAGCCGGAACTGGTGCCGATGTGTGCAGATCTCATTCCATGACTGGCCGCGAGGTCACCGACGCCCAGGATCAGCGCCTCCAACCGCGGGCTGCTCGCGGCGATCGCGTCGACGGCCGCCAGAGCTTCCACTTCTTCGATCAGTACCTCCAAGCCGATACCGCCGATCTTCAGGCCGTGCTTGTGTTCGAGCTGCGTCAGCAGAGTGTCGATGAACCAGACATCGCGCGCGGATTTGACCTTGGGAATGATCAACACGTCCAAGTTGGCACCTGCGCCGGCAACCACTTCGGTGATGTCGTCGAGGCACCAGGTCGTCTGGACGCCGTTGATGCGCACCGCGCGGGTCTTCCGCCCCCAATCGAGTTCGCGCAAGGCCGTGACGGCCTGCTTGCGTGCCACGTCCTTGGCGTTGGGCGCGACCGCATCCTCGAGATCGAGAAAAACGAGATCGGCGTCGCCGGCAGCGGCTTTGGCCATCATCTTTTCGCTGGTAGCGGGGGTGGACAGCTCGGATCGGCGTGGCCGTACCGGCCTCGGGTTCGTCATCGGTACTCCTTCGAGATGAATGTGTGAAAAGAATGCTGGTCAGCGTCAGGGGCGCCAGTGGCTGCGTCGCTTGATCAACACACGACGCGTGCACTCGAACACGACACGCATGTCGGATGTGGCTCCCCAGTGTTGGAACTGCACGACACCGGCGTCGTCGCGGTCCGCCGGTTCGACTGCCAGGACCTGGGTGTACGCATAGATCGTGTCTCCGTGAAAGACACCGGCTTTGAAGCGAATGCCGTCCAGACCCAGTTCGGCGAGTGCATTCTCGGCAGTGTCCTGGCTGGTGAGCCCCAGAGTGAGCGAACCGGTGATGAGTCCGAACACCAGACGGCTCTTTCCCCACGGCGAGTCCTTCATCGACGCTTCGTTCCAGTGCTCCTGCGCGGTGTTCATGACCAGTTTGGTGATCAACTGATTCTCGACCTCGTCGATGGTCGCACCGCGTGCATGCTTCCACCGCTGGCCGACCTCGAACGATTCGAACCATCCCGAGTCTTCGGTAACCCATTCCTGGGAAGCGGAGGGTGGTTGTGTCTGAGTCATTTCCGGTGGCTCCCGTCGATCGATTCGTGTGCCGGCGCTTCAGCGGCAGTTCGGCCCGTGCAGCTCACAGTGACCCTTTGCCGGCCAACAGGTTCTTGCGCACGAAACGCAGGACCACCTCGTCGTGCTGGTCGAATGCCGTGGTTTTCCACGTCACGATGCCGTATCCAGGCCGGCTGGCGGAGGGCCGCGAATCCAGGACGATCGACTCGGTGCGGACGGTGTCGCCGGGGTAGATCGGCTGCTCGAACACGCACTCTTCGATGCCCAGAAAGGGACCACCGGATTCGCTGAGATCCTCGACCGACAATCCCACGACGGTGCACAGCACGAGGAACGGATTCAACTGCGAATCTTTGTGCCCGTGTGCGCGCGCGTATTCGGCGTTGAGGTACATCGGAGACCAATGGGCGAGTGCGGTGCTGAACAGCACGTTGTCCGCGGTGGTGATCGTGCGGCCCCAGTGGTGGGGGAAAACCTGGCCGGGTTCGAATTTTTCGAAGTAGGCGCCGCGTCGCCGGACGGGGAACTCCGCGAGATCGGGGGTTGCTGCGGTGTCGGTCATGGACTTCTCCTGACAGTGGGCGTCCCACCCACCATACAATGTTAGTAGTTGACTACCAACTAACTGGACGGGGTCAATACGTCTGCTCCGGCATTCCGAAGGTCGATGTTGTCGGTCCGGGGCAGGCGGTAGATGCAGAAGCCTGCGATCAGACAGAAGATGGCGAGCATGGCGAACACCGAGCCGAGTCCCAGTCCGTTCGCGACGAGCAACGACGCTGCCACCGGGCCGAGGCCGCCGCCGATGAGTGAGGAGATCTGGTAGCTCATCCCCACACCCGTGTAGCGCACGGCGGTGGGGAACAACTCCGAGTACAGCGCACCGATCGGTGCGATACACAGAGAATGGAAGGTGAAGACCAGCGCATACCCAACTACCACTCCCACGGTGGTGGCGCCGGTGAACAGTGGCCACAGGAGCAGGAGATTCAAAGTTGCGAGCGTGACGCCGACGGCCAGCACGCGGCGACGGCCGAACCTGTCCGCGAGAAGGCCCCCGATAGGAATGCCGATGAACGAGAACGCGACTCCGATGACGGACGCATTGAGCAGGAACGATCGCGTCATGCCCAATTCGGTGACTCCGTAGGAGGTGAAGAAGGTTCCCAGGCAGGACTGAATCATGAACGGTCCGGCGAAGACCCCGGCGGCGAGCGCGACGGGTTTGGCGTACTGCGTGAACACGATCGTGATCGGCAATTTGGTTGCACGAGCGTTCTTCTCGGCAGCCTCGACCATCACCGGGCTCTCGGTGATCCGCAGGCGCATGTACACCGCCAAGCCGAACAGCACGACGGTTGCCAAGAATGGCAGTCTCCAACCCCAGGTGAGGAAGTTGTCACCGGTCAGCGAAACGACTATCGAAAATGCTGCGAACCCCAGAAGCACTCCCAATGCCGACCCCATGGCGGTGGCGCTTCCCATGAAGGACCGGCGCTTCGTCGATGAATGCTCGGTCGTCATGACCACTGCCCCGCCCCATTCGCCACCGACGGACAGGCCCTGTACGACGCGAAGAGTGACCAGCAGTACGGGCGCGAGCGCTCCCACTGCCTCGTATGTCGGCAGGACGCCGATGAGGGTAGTGGCCAGGCCCATGAGAACGACGGTCGTGATGAGGGTGGTCTTGCGGCCGATCTTGTCACCGAAATGGCCGAAGACAATCGCCCCGACAGGGCGGGCGATGTAGCCCGCTGCCAGGGTGAGGAATGACAGGACCACTCCGACGGATGCTTGTGCCGGGCTGAAAAACAGCGGACCGAAGACCAACGCTGCCGCGGTGGCGTAGATGCTGAAGTCGTAGAACTCGATGGCCGCGCCGATGAAGCTGGAGAACCAGACGCGCTTCGGTTGCCTTGCTGGTGGCAGTGTCGACGACCGTTTTACGATGTCGCTCTCGATCTCGGACATGAGTGCCTCTTTCGGTGGGGGAAGGGGAGCGTCGACGTCCGACCACGGGAGTGGGGAGTCGTTTGAGGGTCGACCGTCAGCACGCCGGTTGGTTGTGAACCACCAACTTTTCGGTCGACCCCGAATCGTTGCGGGCGTGCGTGTGTCGCTCGGGCAGGTTCAGAAGGTGTAACGGATGATCGATTCGGCGATACACGCCGGTTTCGAGGATTCGTCCGCGTGGAGGGTGACTTCCACGATGGCATCGACCGCGCCCGGCCGTTCGACCACGTCGAGGATCCGGCCTTTGGCGTGTAGTACGGAATTGGAGGGAACCGCGGCAGGAAAGCGGACCCGATTGAGTCCGTAGTTGATCGAGCTCGTCGCGCCGCGCACCTCGATCAGGTCCGTCAGAAACGGTGCGAGCAAGGACAGCGTGAGAAAACCGTGGGCGATCGTGGTGCCGAAGGGCCCTTTCGCTGCCCTGTCCGTGTCGACGTGAATCCACTGACGGTCTTCGGTGACCGCGGCGAACTCGTCGATACGTGCTTGTGATATCGCGATTTTTCGCGAAATTCCCAGGTCGGCGCCTTTCGACTGCCTGAGATGATCAACGGAGGAGAAGACGGACACCGGCGAAGACTCCGATCTGTTTCAGCTACACGTCCTTTGCTGGACGTCAGCAGTTTTTTCCTGGACATAAGTGGTGGTGCCGAGCACAGGCGTGGAGCGACGGTGAAAGCCCCTCGTCCTGCGCCCGGCGCCGCGTCGGCCCTTGTGCCGACACGATGTGCCGCAACGAGCCAGCCGGTGCCGGCTGCTCAGGTGCGTGAACCCGAATCTGTAATTGTGTGGTCAGGCTCGGCGTCGGTGTGACTACACCGACGGTTCAGCAGCCGACAGGGGAACAACCGATGTCGCCCGCACCGCCTGCAGAAACAGATCCGACGAGTTCGTCTTCCAGACGAAATCGCGTGCCCCCGCGGCTCTGGCGTGCCGCGCGTCGTCCTGCCGCACGCTCAGCGCTACGACATGCTGATCGTGGCCCATCTGCCTGATCAGCTCACAGCTGCCCGCAACGTCGGGTAGCCGCATGTCGACCAAGACGAGATCGAACGGTGCCGACCGTGCCTCGGCGAGTGCCGTGGCAGCATCGACGATTTCGATAACGATCGCATTCGCGTGGGTGGCCTCCATGAGCCGTTTGAGCGCCGAACGTACTCTCCTGTCCGAGTCGACGACCATGATCGATGGCCCGACACCCGCATCGCATGGGACCGATGCAGCTGGTGGCATGTCCATGAAATCCCCTGTCTCGGTGTGCTCACTCCATACAATCAGTTGTGACGCCAGTCACGTAGAGTCCCGCGACGCGGAACGGCCGAGTCAAATGTCTCGTCCTGGGTCGACGCCCGCACAGTCCCTGTTCGTGAACCCGGTTTCTGGGTACGCTCTCGGCATTGAGCGACTGCGCTCGTACCTTTTTCGACTGTGTGTGCAACCGGTCGTCGCTGATCCGAATCGAAGGTGAGTCTCTGATGACCCGTACTTTCCGTCCACGCCGATCCTGCTTGGCAGTGCCGGGTAGCAATCCGAAGATGCTGACCAAGGCGCAGGGCCTGGCGGTCGACGAGGTCTTCCTCGACCTCGAAGATTCCGTGGCACCATCGGCCAAGGTCACCGCCCGCGCCAACATCCTCACCGCTCTGCACGAGGGAGATTGGAGCGGCAAGGTCGTCGTCGTCCGGGTCAACGACGCCGAAACGCGCTGGGCATACGACGATGTCATCGAGATCGTCCGGGGGGCCGGCCACATCATCGACTGCATCATGCTTCCCAAGGTGGAGAAGCTCGCTCACATCCACTGGCTCGATGTCCTGCTCGGACAGCTCGAACGGGACCTGGACCTGCCCGAGGGTAAAATCGGTATCGAAGTACAGATCGAGGGCCCGTCGGGTCTGAGCGTCGTCGATGACATTGCCGCGTCGACTCCGAGAGTGGAGACTCTGATCTTCGGTCCCGGAGATTTCATGGCGGCGATGCAGATTCCGACGTTGGTGATCGGGGAGAACAGTTACGCCGGGCACAACCCCATTGATCCTGTCTTCATGACCCTCGCGGTCACCGCCCGCAAGTACGGCTTGCAGGTCATCGACGGGCCCTATGCCGTCATCGACGATCTCGAAGGCTTCAACAGAGCAGCGGTGCACGCCGCTGCATTCGGTTTCGACGGCAAGTGGGTGCTCCATCCCACCCAGGTCGAGGCCGCGAACTCGGTGTTCTCGCCCGCGCAGGACGCCTACGACAAAGCGGAGTCCATTCTCGCCGCCTACGACTACCACCGCTCCGCCGACGGCGGAGGACGGGGTGCTGCCATGCTCAACGGCGAAATGATCGACGAGGCCAGCCGCAAGCTCGCACTCGTCACCGCGGAAAAAGGACGACGAGCGGGTCTGACGCGAACAGCCGAACTCGCTCGGTGAGTACCGGCGACGGCGGCGGTCCGCTCACGCAGTTGGTTGTCGCCGCAGCCGAACTTCGCTTCGAGCACCTTCCCGACGTGTCGTTGCCGCAGCCAGCCGGAACATTCTCGACACCATCGGTGTCGCACTGGCGGGCGCGGACGACCCCGTGACCGAGATCGTGCGCAAAGCCCTGACCGTCGAGGACACCGGGTCCGGTCCGTCCCGGGTCTGGGGCACGACATCGACGAGCTCGGCAATCGATGCGGCAACGATCAACGGCACGGCCGCCCACGCCCTGGACTTCGACGACTGGGCACCCGGCTCGGGAATCCACCCCTCGGCTCCTATTCTGCCGGCAGTGCTGGCAGTAGCCGACGAGATCGGTAGCAGCGGCGCAGACGTGATCACCGCGTACGTCGCCGGCTACGAAGTCCAGGAACGACTCGGGTTGGCTGTCGGTCCGAGCCACTACGACCTCGGTTTCCACACCACGGGGACGATCGGAACCTTCGGCGCTGCCGCGGCGGTAGCGCACCTGTCCGGAGCCGACCCCCATCAGCTGTCGACCGCTCTGCGAGTGGCTGCGACCCAGGCCGCGGGACTGAAGGCAATGTTCGGGTCGATGGGCAAGCCGCTGCACGCGGGCCGCGCCGCTGCGGCCGGCATTCTGGCGGCGCGCCTGGCAATGAACGGTTTCGTGGCATCGAACGATTCCGTCCTCGGTGAACAGGGATTCGTCCCCACCCACGCCACCGGTCTCGATGAAACATGGCTGCACGCGGGGTTCGATAGGACGTGGCTCATTCGAGATACTCGAATAAAAAGCTACGCAGCATGTTTCGGTACACATGCCGCCATCGGCGCTGCGCTGCAATTGCGTGTCGATCCGCTGTTCGACGCCGCAACGATCGAGCGTATCGATCTCGACATCCCACGGATCTGCGTCGGAGTTTGCACCATCGCGGCCCCGACCACAGTGCTCGAAGCCAAGTTCAGCATCGCATTCGTGATCGCGGCGGCCCTCGTCCACGGCCCTCCCGGCGTGGAGCAGTTCACTGCAGCCTCCCTCACCGATGAAACAGTCCAGCGGCTAACGCACGTTGTGCAACTGCACCCCAACGACTGGATGGGCAAGACCCGAACCGATGCCCGGGTCACGTACACCGGGGGCCGCGCCGCATCGGCGACGTTCGACGCCGAACAGAGCTGGACGGACTTGTCCGCCGGCGAGCGCGCCGATCGAGTACGAAGCAAGTTCATTGCCCTCGCCGCGCCGATCATCACCCGTGAGCGGGCGAATCGACTCGCCGATCGGATCACGAACGATCTCCCGCGCTGTCCTGACGTCAGCATCGTCACCGACGATTTGGTTCCGCAGTCGAAGCTGCAGTAGCGGCTGCTTCCGCTCGCGCGGACAGATGCCAGCGCGGCGGCGCGCGGGATCGCCATGCAATCGAGGTGATGCGGTGTGGACACACCGCTGGATGAAACCCGGTGGGTGGTTCGCAGATGCGGTCGCCACCCACCGGGAGCTATGAGCAGCGAACGGTGTCGCCCGCGCTGGCAAGTTCGCTATCGAGGCTGAGCGAGATCGGTCACCGAGGGCCCGAGCCAAGGAACGTCCAGTCTCGCGGGGGACCGGGGACCTCGCTGATCCCGCCCAGGGCGGTGTCCACAAGGAGCACCCGAGGCGGACATAGATGCCCCGGCCCGCCGCTCACTCCGTGATGTGAAGTGAGTGGGGTGTCGGCAATCGTGAACGGCCCTGGCTGTCGATCAGCGCGGTGGCCGCGGCAAGATTCGGTCGCTGATGATCTTCTGCTGAATCTGGCTGGTGCCTTCGAAGATGGTGGTCAGCCGCGCATCTCGCCAGTGCCGTTCGATTGCATGCTCGCGGGTGTAACCGTTTCCGCCGTGTAGCTGCAACGCCTGTCCGGTGACGTCCACTGCCATTTCGGTCGCCAGCAGCTTCGTCATGGCAGCTTCCTTCTCACAGGGCACACCGTTGTCCATCAAGTTGGCAACGTACTGATAGAAACTTCGGGCCTGCGCCACCTTGGCGGCCATGTCCGCAACTGTGAAGCGAAGGGCTTGGAAGTTGCCCAGCGGCGATCCGAATTGGACGCGTGTCTGCAGGTACTCGATCGAGTCCTCGAGCGCCGCTCGGGCGAGGCCGACCGCACGTGCAGCTGTTTGTACCCGGGCTACGTTCAAGCCGTTCGAAACAGCTTTGAATCCCTGACCCTCGGCGCCGGAGAAGCCGAACGGTTCGACCAAGTCGTCAGCCGATGCGTGCACTTCGTCGAAGGTCAGGTTCCAACTGACGATGCCGTGGTAGCCGATCTTGTCGATCGGTTCACCCGATACGCCTTCAGGGAAACTGTTGCGCGCCTTCGCCAATGCGAATGTTCGGATAGGTCCCAGTTCGTCCGATTCATCCACGATGCGACACATGACGAGAATGAAATCGCCTTCGAACGCGTTGCCGCACCACCGTTTCTGACCGCTGATGCGATAGCCGTCGCCGGTACGGCGAGCAACGGTCTGAATAGAGCCCAAATCCGATCCGGAATCGGGTTCGGAAAAGGCTGCAGCACCGATCCAATCACCGCGTGCACTGCGTCGGGTGAGCTCGGCGCGGCGTTCTGGATCGTCGAACCGCGTGCCGAGTCCTTGGGCGCGGGCAATGATCGAAGCAACACTCATCCATGACCGCGATAGTTCTTCCGAGATGAGGGAGTATTCGAAGACTCCCAGCCCGAGGCCGCCGTATTCGGCGGGCACGGTGATCCCGAAGTAGCCCATCTCAGCGAGCCGGCCCATCAATTCGGCCGGAATCGCGTTTTCGGTCCGGTCGTACTTGTTCGCGGCAGGGAGCACCTCGGATCGACTGAATTCCCGGACCGAGGTCAACAGTTCGGCGCGCTCGGGAGTAACCCAGGGCGGCTGCAGGTGTGGTGGTTGCGCAGCGAGCACCACGTCTTGACTGGTGTTTCGGTTCTCCAACAGCAATTTCTGAACTTTCTTCGGTGGACGGAAACAAGAACGGAAATCAGGAAATCGAGGACGGCGTGGCAATGGGCTTGCTCGCGCGAGTCGTCCCCGTGTCGCGATCGAAAGCACCCGCGACGAATGCGGTCAGGTAGCGCAGCGCCTGTTGCGACTCAGGAATTGTGGATGCAAAGAACGGGAAGATGTGGATCATGCCCGGCCAGACGTCGAGATCGACGACGCCGCCCGCGTCCCGAATCTTACGTGCCAAGCGCAGCGAATCATCGAGCAGCACCTCGGCTGTTCCGCATTGGATCAGCACCGGCGGCAGTGCGTGCAGGTCCGCGTACAGCGGCGAAGCCAGGGGGTCGGTGGGATCACCGTGTTCGCCGAGGTAGCGAACAGCGTACGAATGACTTCCTTCCGGTGTGACGATCGGATCCGCATACGCTTTTTCGTGCACCGATTCCCCGGTATGTGCAAGGTCGGCGAGGGGAGAGATACACACGGCACCGGCAGGTAACGCGACCGCGGCGTCTCGCAGCGCCACCATCGTCGCCACCGTCATTCCGCCGCCGGCTGAATCTCCGGCCACCACGATCCGGTCGGCGGGTACGCCGGTGTCGAGGAGCCAACGGTAGGCAGTGACCGCGTCGTCGAGGGCAGCGGGAAACTGGTGTTCGGGGGCCAGCCGGTAGCCCACCGAGAGCACGGCTGAACCCGAGCCGTCCGAGATTCGAGCGCAAAAGTCTCGATATGCTGCGATCGATCCGATGGAGTAGCCGCCGCCGTGCAGGTAGAGCACGACCCGAGATCGATCACAACCGGGAGTTCGAACCCACTCGACATCGACGCCGTTCGCACTGTCGGGTACGAATTCCGCCGTGGGGGGGTTGTAGAAGGACGCCGCGAATTTTTCGAAATTGGCGCGCAGCTCGGGCACGGTGGTGGTGTCGGCGCGAAAAGGTGATCGCCGTAGACGTCCGACCAGTTCGGTGAATTCCGGACTCACCTCGTAGGCGGTCATTTGGCGGCTACCTGCGCGGACGCGGCAAGGGCCTCGGCGCGCAGGGCGTCACCGTGCTCGTCGAGCTGGGGTGCCCGGGCACCGACAGTTGCCTGAGTTCGACTGAATTTGATGGGTTGCCCGGCGACGATGGCCCGCTGGGTGGATCCGGGGTTTTCGATCTCGACGAGCATCTTTCGAGCCCATGCGTGGGGGTCGTCGAAGATGTCCCGGATGTCGTTGACAGGTCCGAATGGGACCGTTCCGCCCAACTTTTCGCGGAGCTCCGCCCGGGTCAGGTCGCGCGACCAGGTGTCGAGGATGTGTCGAATCTCGGTGCGGTGCTGGACACGGCAACCCTCGTCCCGGAACCGGGGGTCGGTGATCAGTTCCGGCATTTCCATGATGCGGCACAGCGCTTCCCACCGCAGCTGGGTGGTTGCTGCGATGGCGATCCAGCCGTCCTTGACTTCGAGCACATCGAACGGAGTGAGAATCGGGTGCGTGTTGCCGATCGGCTTGGGGACCTGGCCGGTGTAGGAGTACTGGTAGACCATGCGTTCGCAGAGGGAGAGCATCGCATCGAACATCGACACATCGATCTGTTGCCCCTCCCCGGTCTTCTGCACCTCCCACAGCGCAGCCAGAACACCGATCGTCAGCATCGTTCCGGGAAAGATGTCCCCGATGCCGGGGCCGATCTTGACCGGTTTTCCGTCTTCGGTTCCCGTGATACTGAGCGCCCCTGCCATCGCCTGGATGGTGATATCCATGGCGGGCCAATCGATGTACGGGCTCTCTCCCGACCATGCAGCGCCGAAACCTGTCAGCGAGCCGTACACCAGTTTGGGGTTGACCTGGCGTAGTTCGTCGTAGGAGATGTTGAGCCGCTCGACTACCCCGGGGCCGAAGTTCTCGACCACGACGTCGGCAGTGCGGACCAGTTCCAGTAGCTCCGCGTGCCCCTGCGGGGTCTTGAGATCGAGAACGATGCTGCGCTTTCCGCGGTTGATGCTCTGGAAGTACCCGCCGAGCGTTTGTTGACCGTCCGTACTGGGCGGGTACGGGCCCACTCTGCGCGTGACCTCTCCTCCCGGGGGCTCGACTTTGATGATGTCGGCTCCCAGGTCGGCAAGAATCATGGTGCCGTACGGTCCGGCGAGTGCAGCGGTCAAGTCGATGACGCGCACACCCGAGAGTGGGCCGGTCATAGCGTTCTCCTTCGTTGAGCTGACACTGCGCGGGTGGGTCGGACCTAGACCCTCGTCAGTTCAGGTGCAGCTCCGTGTTAGAGCGGCGGAATCGGACAGATTGTTCGGCTGCACGTACGCGTATGCCGCGTAGCGCGCAAAGTTTTGTACCTCACCCCAGTCAAGGCCTATGGTCCCCGTCACAAAAGGGTCCGTGGACGCGTCCGGATCGAGACATTCGTCGTGCTCGCCCTTCCTGCCGCTGCAGCCGTTGCCCTCCGGCGCGCCACTGAGCTCTCGCACCCTCGGGCGGGTCTGACTGCGCAAACGCCGAGCACGATCCCGGCGTCAGGTCGTTGTCGCGGTCTTCCAGCGGAGGGCGCGGCGCGTGATCGCGGCGGCGATGCGGTCGAATATCAACCTGACCGCGAGCAAGGTCGCGATGGCGGCGAAGGTGCCCGCGCTGTTGAACTGTCCAGCGTTGACCGACACCAGATAACCGAGGCCTCGGTTTCCTGCGAGGATTTCGGCCACCACCCCGACCAGCGCCTGCGGGGATGGAAATCTTCAACCCTGCCGCCACCCATACGAGCGCGGACGGCATTTTCACGTTCCAGGCGATGTCGCGTCGCGTGCCGCCGAGGATTTTCACGGCGTCGATGAGGGCGCGGTCCACTTCCTGCAACTGTCGAACGTGGAACGCCGTCACCGTCGGGGAGAACACCAACTATGTGGCATCTGTCGCCGCGCCGATGTTCGACCTGCATGGAAAGGGCGAGGCAACTATCGCGGTTTCGATGCCTCGCGAGCGGTAACGCGAAGCCGACACCGACAGCCTCGGAAAGCTTGTCGTCGAGCGGCTCGACGAGCGAGCTGCAGTCGCAGCCGTTCGCGCTACCGAAGGCTACCTCTCCGGACGGGTTCCAGGGCATCGGCCACAGCTCTGCGATTCCTGCCTGGCGACGCCGTGAGCTGAACACCTCACGACGCGTTCGTTATTCAGGACACCTGCACTAGACCTTCCCGTATCGCCCACAGCGCAGCTTGGATTCGCGACGCCAACCCGAGTTTGGAAATGATGTGGCTGACATGGGTTCGAGCGGTTCGCTCACTGATGAACAACGTGTCGGCGATCTCCTGGTTCGAGCTCCCCCTCGCCACCAGTACCAGTACCTCTCGCTCGCGCGGGGACAGGACAACGCCGTGGCCGACGCGCATCGAACGCGCCAGCACGCGTGCAACGGCGGGATCCAAGTGAACTTGGTCGCGCTGTGCGGAACGGATTGCCGTTGAAATCTCGGACGGATCCGAATTCTTCAGCAGATATCCGGTCGCACCCGCTTGCAAGGCGGCGTGCACGCGCTCTGTTTCGGAAAAGCTCGACAGAACCACGATCTTGAGATCCGGAAGGTCGCCGTGCAGCGCGGTGATCGCTCCGACCCCGTCGAGTTCGGGCATCGTCAGGTCCATCAAAACGACGTCGGGCAGGGTGTGGGCCGTGGCACGAGCACGGAGCTCGGCGACTGCCTGCTTGCCGTTCTCGGCTTCACCGATGACCGTGACGTCCTTCTGCGTTTCCAGGAAGGCGCGCAGACCATGTCGGACGAGGGCGTGATCGTCGACGATGAAGACGGTGGTCTCGTTCATTCTTGTTGCCCTTGCTCGGTGGTGATGGCGTTGCCGTTGAGTCTCGCGAAGGGGACAGTGGCACATACGGTGGTGCCGTGTTCGGGATCGTCCACGGGTCTGGACCGAATCGAGAGATGGCCGCCGTGCGCTTTGAGGCGTTCGCTCATCGACACCAGTCCGAAGGACTGGTGATCACCCTTGCTTTCGGTTATGCCGACGCCGTTGTCGATGACCGACACACTGACACCGGCCTCGCCTTCCTGTCGCACGATCTGAACCATTGCCCGGGTCGCATGCGCATGCTTGACGACGTTGTGAATGGCCTCCCCGACCACCATGAACAGATCTTCCTCCAGCGCTTCGCCGAACTCGTAGAACTCGTCGTCGCTGACGATGGACAGTTCGATTCCCTCGCGTGCAGCGATGGCTGCGAGGTGTTTACGAATCGAGGGAATCAAGCCTTCCTCTCCAAGCGAAGCCGGGCGCCGGTGCATGATCAATGCGCGCATCTCCGCCTGGGCACCGCATACCAACTCGTGGAGTTGCCTGAGTTGCTCGACGAGGTCGAGGTCGTCACCCGACTCGACACCCAGTTCGAGTGCCTTGGTCCGAAGTGACAACGAGAACAGCGCTTGGGTGACAGAGTCGTGCATGTCTCTGGCCAACTTTCTGCGTTCCTCCCGGGCGGCCTGAATCTCCAGTCGCGCGAACATACGCGCGTTCATCACTGCGATTGCGGCCTGATCGGCCATCGCAGCGATGAAGCGGATATCATCTCGTCCTGGATCGTGACCCTCGGCGACGTACCCGCCGACAGCACCGATCACCTTCTCTCTCACGATCAACGGGACCACGACGTAGGTATCCCAATTGGCGGCCCGAGCGATGTGCTGAACAGGCTCCCACCGAGGATCGGTCAAGATCTGCTCGCGCCACTTCTGAGCAACCACCACTCGGCGTTCGTTGATAGCCGTCATGGTGACCATAGGCGCACCGAGGAGTCGACACGCCTCGATACGGTCGGCGTAGTCGTCAGGGAGACCGGCCTTACCGACGTGGTTCAACGCGCCCGTGACTTCATCGACCAAGACGACCGCGCACGTAGCCATGCCAACTGTCTCGCGTACTTCGGCGGCGAGTTTGTCCAAAACGACGTCGAGGCGGTTCTCGCACGCCACTGCTGCCGCGGTCCGCGTGAAGGCAGCGAGCTTACGCCGTTCCCGGACAGCGGGGTCGGCGAGCCAGAACCGCAGCGCCCAGCACGTCGATCCCGCGTCGGTCTGCATCCTGCGCATCTCGAACTCGACTTCGGAGGTGCCGATCCATTCGGAGCCTTCGCGGGTACCACTACCGCAGGTGCGGTCGTCATTGGCGACGAAAATCGAGGGTTGCCCGGTGAGTTCGGTTTTGTCACGGCCGAGGATCGAGCACCCGGCGGGGTTCACCGTCAGATACCGACCCTCGTCGTCCAAGACGGCCAATCCCTCGCCACTGAGCGTGACGAGCATGCGGGTAGATGACACCTCGTCCTCGATGGTCCACCTGACGGTCATGTCATCTGCGTTCGTCGGGGGCGCCCAGTAGGGCGAGTTGGCGGGCGAGGCTGGTCAACCCGCGGGCAAAGTCGACTCGATCCTCGTCGAGCATCCACCTGTACGCCAAACCCCGTAAGGCATTGACTGCCAGTTCGGTGATCTCCGCCGGATCGACGCCATTCCGGAGACGGCCGGTTCGCAACCCGCGGGCGACCTGCTGCGTGAGGCTTTCGATGTAGTCGGCATGCAGATCGGCGACAAAGCCGTGAAGTTCGGGAATGGGTTTGAGACCTTCGAAGAGCAACGCGTAGAAACCTCGAATTGACTGGGTCGAGTTTGCGGCGTCCTTTCCTATCTCCTCGACAACGGCCAACAAGGCGTCGATACCGGTGCTGTGGGCGAGAGTTTGCGGCAGTTGCCCGTGACCGAAGCGTTCGCTGAGTCGCGTGATGAGAGCTTCGACCAGAGCCGACTTGCTGCCGAACCGTCGACTGACCATGCCGTGGCTGTATCCGGCGCGCTTGCCGATCTCTGCCAGTGTCGTCCGGTCGTAGCCCACTTCCGCGATGAGCTCGGCGGTAGCCTGCAATAGACGGCGGGTGGACAGATTTGAGCGTTCCGTCTGCTTGTTCTCAGTGCGATCGAGACCGGTCACCCGACACCTTCCCACAAGTTGGTAGTTACCCATCAACCTTAGCCTGTCGCTGCCGGTGGAACGCTTCCGTCGATCCCCGCCCGGCCGTCAAGGACCGACCGCCGGATCGACGGCGAGGCTGAGCAACCGATCGGTCAACGTCGAGTGACCACCGGCCTGGATGCCGAGATTCGGCAGATCAGGAGCTGATGGGTGCGCCGGACGGCACTTCACGCAGGGCGATGGACTGATCTGCGATGCGTCGCGGATCGACGCGGACGCCGCCGGCGATCCAGCGCTTGCCGGCCATGAACTCGGGCGCAGAATCGACCGTCTCGACGGCGCGCACGGTGTCGTCGTCGGCGAGATGAAACACCGCGAAGCGATCGTCGGCGGGGTTGCCGCGGACCACCGACG
Organism: Rhodococcus sp. NPDC127593; assembly: GCF_042671975.1. NCBI lineage: Bacteria > Bacillati > Actinomycetota > Actinomycetes > Mycobacteriales > Nocardiaceae > Rhodococcus > Rhodococcus sp. NPDC127593. The sequence continues at coordinate 22,716 of NZ_JBHXWI010000077.1, forward strand.
TCGTCGCGTCCACCAAGAGGCCGGCGATTTTGATCTTGGCATCGAACTGGTCCGACCAAAACCACGGCACCTCCGGTTTGGGCGCATCGAGCCCGAGGATGGCCGCGACCGCCTGGCCGGCCTGCTCCGTCGCGCTGGGGATGCTCTCCAGCCGGAACCGGCCGGAGTAGGGAGGAACCGGCCGGCTCGTGACATCGCCGATCGCATACACCGCCGGCGCGGACGTACGGGCGTCGGCGTCGACTACCACCCCCGTGCTGTCACAGTTGATGCCGGCGGCGCGGGCCAACCCGTCACAGGGGAGAACCCCGACCCCCACAAGCGCACCGTCGCAGTCGATTACCGTGCCGTCGGCCAGACGCAGAGCGCGCACCGCCCCTTCCTCTCCGGGAAGGAACTCCTGCAGGTCTGCGCTGGTCAACAGTCGGGTGCCGCGGTCGCGGTGGTATCCCGACAACCACCTCGACAGGGCCGGGCTTGCTACTCGACCCAACGCACGGTCGGCGCGTTCGACGACGGTGATGTCCACCCCGTGCTTGAGGCCCGCGGCGGCCACCTCGAGACCGACGTACCCGGCGCCGACGATAGCGACTTTGGTACCGGGGCCGGCGCCAAGCAAATCTCGCAGTGCCAGGGAGTCTTCATAGTTGTGCAGGCTGGTCACACCGCGGAGGGAGGAACCGGCAATGGTCAGATCTCGTGGACGTGCCCCGGTGGCCAGGATCAGCGACGAGTATTCGAGGGTCGTTCCGTCATCGAGTCGCACCACCTTGCGGTCAGGATCGATCATCGAAACCTGCTGTCCGCGAATGAGGTCGATGCCCTCGCTGCGGTAGAACTCGGACGGTCTCAGCGGATCCAGTGCGCCGTCAGGGCCGGACAGATAGGACTTCGACAACGGGGGACGGTGGTAGGGCAGGTGTTCGCTGTCCCCGACGATGGTGACCGGGTCGTCGAATCCGCGTTGGCGAAGCAGTGCTGCGGCGGTGATGCCGGCGTGGCCGGCGCCGATGATGACGGCGCCGACCACGGAGGTTTCCGTACTCATCGGTTAGGCCTTCGTGATGCTGACCGGAAGGGACTTCAGGCCGGACAGGAAGTTGGCTGCCACATACTTGGGTTCTCCGACAACCTCAACCTTGCGGATGCGAGGAAGCAGTTCCTCGAACAGGATCCGCATCTCCAGCTTGGCCACGTGCTGGCCGATGCACATGTGCGGACCGTGACCGAAGGCGATGTGCTTGTTCGGGCGCCGAGTGATGTCGAACTGATCCGGGTTGTCGAAGACTTCCTCGTCCCGGTTCGCCGAAGGGTACAGGAGCATGACGTGGTCGCCGCGGTGGAGCTGGCGGCCACGGAACTCGTGGTCCTGGGTGACGACACGCTGGAAGTGCTTGACCGGCGAGATGTACCGGACGGCTTCCTCCACCAGCGAGGGAATCAGTGACAGATCACCACGGACCTTCTCGAGCTGATTGGGGTTGTCGGCGAGTGCCTTGATCGCACCGGACACGGTCGACGAGGTGGTGTCGTGACCGGCCGTGGCGATCGCCACGTAGTAACCGTTGATGAACGAGGGCGAGAGGTACTCCCCGTCGACCTTGGCGTTGGCGATGATCGACGCGAGGTCATCGGTAGGATTCTTTCGGCGTTCGGCGGCCAGATCGTTGAAGTACGTGGAGAAGTCGTCGATCGCGGCCTTCCACATACGGGCCATCGCATCCGGTTCCGGAACCATCTCGGCCCGCTGGGTCTCCGGGTCGGCAGGTCCGAACATTTCCTGTGTCAGGGTGAGCATCCGGGGCTCGTCCTCCGGCGGCACCCCGAACAGGCTCATGATGACCCGCAGTGGGTAGTAGACGGCGAAGTCCTTCACGAAATCGCACTCGCCGTCGAACGAGAGCAGCCGGTCGACCGCATCCTTGGCCAACTTGCGGATCTCGTCTTCGCGCTTGCGCACACTCGCGGGCATGAACCAGGCACTCGTGACGTTCTTGATCTTGGTGTGCTCGGGTGCGTCCATGTAGGCCAGCGTGTCCAGGGTGCGGCTCCCACCGCTGTTGACCATCTTCAGAAAGCCGGCGCTCGCACTGTCGTTGATGTTCGGCTCGTCCATGCCACTGGCGAATACCGCGGGATTCTTCTCGATCTCCAGGATGTCGGCGTGCTTGGTGGCAAGCCAGATCGGGTCGTATCCCTCGACGTGCGCGACCCCGAACGGGTTGTTCGCACGAAGCCAAGCAAACGCCGGGTACGTGACGGCCTGCTCGTCGGTGTAGGACTCCGGCAGGATAGCGGCCTTCGCGATGTTCTCGGGAACGCGGTAGTCCTGCTCGGTCAGGTGTGCAGTCATGGTGTTCAATACCTCCTCCGGTCGATGTGATCGACCGGATCGATGTGCAGAAAGAGCTGAACTGGAGTGAGTCGACGTTGTTCGTGACGGTTTCGGGTTAGACGGCGACAGCGTCGGCAGTGGCCACGTCGATGGACTTGCCGAGAATCAGATCCGCCCCACGCTCACCGATCATGATCGCCGGGGCGTTGGTGTTGCCCGAGACGATTCTCGGCATGATCGATGCGTCTACGACGCGCAAACCCTCGATGCCGTGGACCTTCAGATCCGGGTCCACGACACCCTCTCCCGGAACACCGATCCGGCAGGTGCTGGTGGGGTGGTACATGTGCTGAGTGTCGGCGCGGACCCATGCGGCGAGTTCGGCCTTGCCGACACTCCGGCCGGGATTGACCCGTTCGCCGAACGTCGCAGACAGTTCCGGTCGACCCGCGATTTCCTCGGCCAGACCGATGGCGCGGATGACCGCGTCCACCTCGGACTGCTGCGAGAGCAGATTACTGACGATGCGCGGTGGGGCCGTCGGATCGGACGAGCGCAACCGCACCGAACCCGACGAGGACGGGCCGTTGTAGGACAGCCCGATCGTGACACCGCCGACCGTCGGTCGGCGAAAACCGTGGTCCCAGAAGAAGCCGGGAACGAACACCATCTGGAAGTCCGCGGCGGGCAGGGACGAGTCGGATCGCCACAGCACCGCGGCCTCGGCGGCGTTCGACGTCAGCTTGCCCGTACCCTCCGCGAGCCACTGCTCCATGTACGCCGGCTGGGCGAGGTCACTGATCGTGTCGGTGCTGTCGGTGTCCCAGTGCAACAACGTCAGCGGATGATCCTGCAAGTTACCGCCCACGTGCGGAGAGTCGAGAACGGTGTCGATGCCGATCTCCCGCAGATGATCAGCCGGGCCGATTCCCGAGAGCATGAGAATCTTCGGGGAGTTGTAGGCGCCGGCACTGAGAATGACCTCACGATCGGCGACCGCCGTGTGCAGAAAACCGTCCTCGATGTACTCCACGCCCACCGCCCGGTTCCCGTCGAGAACGATCCGTCGCACGAGAGCTCCGGTGACCACCTCGACATTGGGCCGCTCCATCGCCGGCCGCAGGAATGCATCCGCCGCTGAGCAGCGCCGACCTTGGTGTGCGGTGACCTGGAACAGTCCGGTGCCGTCCTGTTGTGCGCCGTTGAAGTCGTCATTTCGGGCGATGCCGCTGGAAGCGGCAGCATCGATGAATGACTCGGCATGGGGAGAAAGCCAGCGATCGCGCGTCACATGCAGGCCGCCGTCGTGCCCGTGGAATTCGTCGCGGATGTCGGCATTGTTCTCGGACCGCTTGAAGTACGGCAACACCTCGTCGTATGACCAACCGGTGGCGCCGAAGTCGTCGACCCAGCGGTCATAGTCGGTGCGAGCACCGCGCATGTAAATGAGGGCGTTCATCGACGAGCAGCCGCCAAGCATCTTCCCGCGTGGCAGGAACAGGCGCCGACCATACAGTCCCGGCTCGGGCTCAGAGTTGTAATTCCAGTCGTTGGGACCTTGGAACATCCCGGCGAACAGGGCAGGAATCTTGACCAGGGGGTCATCGTCGGAGCCGCCGGCCTCGAGGACGAGGACGCGTGCTCCGTCGGCGCTGAGCCGGTCGGCGAGGACGGAGCCGGCAGAACCTGCTCCGACGATCAGATAGTCACACTGCTTCACTACAGGTCTCCATCGGACTTGAAGGGTCCCGGTTGCACGAAAGGTCGTAAGCCGTTCCAGCAGAGGGGATCTCAAAGGAAGGGGCATCGGTTTCCCGTGCCATGGTTAGTAATCTATGTCACATCGAATGGGGCGGGTAGATGCAAGATCGCATCACGTGATTCCGTATCGGAATCACTGGTCATGACGACGCGAAAGTCCTGCTCCAGATGCTGAGAGTCAAGCGAGCAGGTTCGCGCCGGGGATATCGGTGACCCGCTCCCGGGTCACGCGCACCGCGGTCGCGACGAAGTCGCAGACCTCATCGCGGTAGTCGCCACGCGCGGTGGCCACCGCCGCGATCGATCGGGGCCCATCACGCAGAGGGACCGTGCTCAACGACGACGGGTCCAGTCCAAGACGCCAGGCGCTGCCGACGAGTGGAGTGACAGTGCGGGGGCTGCATGCAACGGCGAGACCCATCTCGGAAAGAGTTCGGACAGACTGCTCTGTGGATGGTCGCCCGTGGCGCTCGTTGACCAGAAGCCAGAAATCGGTCCACAGAACCGGAGCATCGGCCATGTCCAGCATCGGTTCCTCGACGATGTCGGCGATCTCGAGGCGGTCCTTATCCGCGAGTCTGTGGTCCTCCCGGCAGCACAGCATGATCGGCTCGTCGAACAGGGAGGTCAGTGCGACGTCCGGGGTGGGGCATGGCGGGCGCACCAGGGCGACGTCCACCAGCCCATCGGAGATGGCGGTGAACTGATTGGGGAAGTTGAGTTCGCGCAGTGTCAGTTTCACATCCGGTCGGTCGACCCGATATTGGAGGATGATCTCCTTGGTCAACTCCGCCGCCGCCACAGCCCCGGCGATGAGACCAATTATCAACTCGCGTCCGGGTTCGCCCGCCTTGCGCACGATCTCGATGGTGCGGCCCATGCGCTCGAGTATTTCCTTGGCCTGCGTAAGAAGGACCTCGCCCGCCACGGTAAGTCCGATTCCTTGCGGGGACCGGATCAGCAGTTCGGTACCGAGTTGGCGCTCGAGCTTGCGCAGCGACTTAGATACTGCGGGCTGGGCTATCAGCAGTCGGCGGGCCCCGCCGTGGATGCTTCCCTCCTCGGCGACCGCGACGAACATCTCCAGTTGCTGCACATCCACCTGAGCGACTCCTTTTGCTGCGAACCCGAGCGTGAGAGGCCGCAAGCCTGCCCCGTCAGTGTGATCGCCGCCACTGCTGGTGACAAGGGAGGTGCTCGAAGACGAGACATTTGTCGCTTGGGGAGACGCAGCGCACGGGCGACTCGGGCGCCATCTACGGCATCCGAGTCGCCCAGCTGCATCGTTGGCTACGGTGCGTTGTACATCGACTTGACCAGCTGGAAGCCAGCCAGGCCCTCCGGGCCCATCTCCCGGCCCATACCGCTTGCCTTGATCCCGCCGAAGGGCGAGACCGGGTCGTTGACGTAGGAGTTGATGCCGATACTCCCGGTGCGCACACGGTTGGCTACCGACAGCGCCCGCTCCGGGTCTTCACTCCACACCGAACCACCCAGTCCGAACTCGCTGTCGTTGGCCATCGCCACGGCCTGGTCGACGTCGTCGTAGGGAATCAGCGCCAGAACCGGTCCGAAGATCTCCTCCTGAGCGATGGTGTGGCGGTTGTCGACATCGGCGAACACCGTCGGCGAGATGAAGTAACCGTGATCGTGGTCCGCCGGCCGACCGCCACCAGCGGTGACGCGCGCGCCCTCAGCGGTGCCTTTGGCGATGTACGACTCGATGCGCTCTCGCTGACGCGCGGACACGACCGGGCCGATCTGAGTGGCCGGATCGAGCGGATCACCGACGGTCAGGCTCGCCGCGAAGTCGGAAATTGTGTCAACGAGTTCACCGTATCGAGCACGGGGCGCGAGGATCCGGGTGCTGAGGAAGCAGGTTTGTCCGTTGTTGAACAGGGTGGCAGGGAAGAATTGTTCGAGCCGGCTGCCCAGATCGGCGTCGTCGAGGACGATTGCCGCCGACTTGCCGCCGAGTTCGAGGGTGACCGGCCGAAGGAGGCGTCCACAGGTCTCGGCGATGCTCCGGCCGGCTGCGGTGGAGCCGGTGAACGCGACCTTGTCGATGCCCGGATGGGCCACGAGATAGGCGCCTACAGCCGCCCCCGCCGGGACCACGTTCAGGACGCCGGCTGGAAGGCCGGCTTCCATGGCGGCCTCGATCATGACGTACGAATCGAGGACAGTCTCGGGCGAGGGCTTCATCACCACGGTGCAACCCGCCGCAAGGGCAGGCGCAATCTTGGTGAAGGCGAGAGCTTGAGGGAAGTTCCACGGAACGATCGCGGCGACGACACCGACCGGTTCCCGGCGCACGACGGTCGTACCCCCGAACATCGCCGGGCGGCGCTCATCGGTCGACTCTTTGACCAAACCGGCGTAGTACCGCAGCAGCAGCGCGGGGAAGACGGCTTCCATGCTCTGTGAGGTCTGAATCGGCATCCCGTTTTGCCGACTGACCGCCTCAGCGGTGCGGGCTCCGCGCTTGTCGAGTGCGTCGGCGAAGCGTTCGAGGATCTCGGCACGGCGGTGAGGCTCGTACTGCGACCAACCCGTCGGATCGTCGAATGCCGCCCGACCGGCATCGACTGCGCGATCAATGTCTGCGTCGGTGCCTTCAGGAACCGAACCAATGACCTCTTCAGTGGTGGGGGAGATGACGGTATATGTTGACGGACTTGACGGGGTTGTCCAGTCGCCGCCGATGTAGAGGGTGTCGAAGTTGGTCGTCACTGTGTTCTCCTGAGGTGTGGTCAACGATCAGCCCTGCTGCGGAGGGACGCTGACGGTCAGACCGTCGAGTTCGGCATCCATCGCGATCTGGCACGACAGACGTGAATTGGGCTGTACGCCTTCCAGGAACTCCAGGAGCTCGAGTTCCTCCGGGGCGGCGGGCTCGAGCTTGTCGAACCACCCACCTTCCACGTAGACGTGGCACGTCGCGCACGAACAACCTCCGCCGCACTCCGCCACAATCCCGTTGACGTTGTTCATGGTGGCCACCGACATCACGGTGCTACCCGTGTCCGCGTGGATGCACGATTCTTCGCCGTTGTTGAGGAATTTGATGTGGGGCATAGCTACTCCGTTGGGCTTCGGGAAACGATGGAACATTTGCGCCGACCGTGGCATTGCCCCGCCGCGCATTGCTTCTAGTTCGTAACGTAGGTCACACGCCGGAGCGTCGGTAGGCAGCAAACCGCCATCACGCGATGCCCAACAAGCATCCCTCGTCCGGTTAGTACGTCGACGGTGTCTCGCAGTGGCTCGGGATACTCGAGAGATCGGCGGACCGATCAGTACCGGACCCGAAATGTCGCTGCCGCCGGATCGCGGAATTCGTATCAGTGCACAGCATCGTTCTTCACGCCATAGCGGATCACCCACCGCTGAACCGACATCCGCGCCGACGCGGAGCCGGTGCCGATCACGAAGTGCCCCGGCCGCGATAACCCCAACCACAACTGGCGGCGCTGGTGCTCGTCGGCGAAACTGCGCAGCAACGCAGAATACGACAGCCACTGCTCGAGCAGCCGCACCGCATGCCGGGGCAGGGTGACGCTTTCCGTGGCGGTGCGGCGTTTGAGGTAAGACAGCAGGATCGTGGCGTCACCGGCCCAATCGATGTCGTCGACCTGCAAATCGTCAATGCCGTCCGGAACGATCCCGGAATACGCGCCGAACAGCAGCCGATAGGCGATCAGCGCGTCGTTGGTCGGGAACATCTCGGCGCTGGCCTGGCAGAAGCCGCCGCGTTGCTGGACCGCGCCTTGGGTGCAACCCGCCTCGACGCCAAAATCCCTGCTGGACACCGGCCCCAGCCTGGCCAACAGCCAGCGCAGGTTCTCCGGCGTCCACCCGCACTCACGAGGATGCTGCCCACGCTCGGCCGCCGCCAAGGCCTGCCGGTGCGCAGCATATGACTCGTCGACGATCGTGCGGCACGTCTGGACCAGCCGATCCCACTCCGCCTCCGAGTAGGGCGGCAACTGGGGTTGGTTGCCCTGCGAATTGAACGCGCGTCCCGCCGCGAAGTCGGCGACATCGGTCGCCAGATCGCCGGTGATGAAATGGAAGGCCTGCAGCATCCGGCGAGTACAGCCTTCCCGGAGACCGCTGGAACCGATCCAGTACTCGGCCAACCGGGCGGGCCGCAGATCGCGTGCTTTCCCGGTGAACCCGGTTGCGGCGAGTGTGCGGGTCATGTCCCGAATCGACTGCACATAGTGGCCCACCGACCCGGCGGCGTCCAGCGTCCCGTGCGGATGGATCAACTCCACCAGACCCACCAGCAGGTCTCGCGCCAGCCGCGGGTTGGGCAGGCCGTTCAGATCGAACTGTGTAGTGACTCCGTCGCTGAACACGCAGTCAATCGCCAACGGATCCTCGATGATATTGGCGGGCATCACATTACCCCGCCGTCGGTGTCCTCATCGAACTCCGCGTCCGCCTCCCGATCGGTCTCGGCCTCGCTGAGCAGACCGTCGCTGATGCCGGCGTGGTCGTAGGCGTCGCGGTAGATTCGGGTCGTGTCCAGACGACACAGGTACTTTTCCGTCGTCAACACCGAGGAGTGGCCCAGGAGGTCCCGCAGCACCAGCATCGGGTCCGCTTTGGACAGATAGAGGGTCAGCGCCGCGTCGGTGTCGGTGTCCTTGACGAGCTTGGCGGCCTGCCGGTAATGGCCGGTGACCAGATACTCCAAGGTGTGCATGGCCATCGAATGGCGCAGCCGGTGCGGGTGGACGTGTGGGAACCGTGGCTCGAAGCGGGACCGGATCCGGTTCGAGGTGCGCTCGAACACCGATGGCCACGCGGTGAACGGGCCGCCACCGGTTTTCACCGCCAGTAGACATGAGCCGCCGCCCGGTGCGACGAGGCGGCGCCGCTCGTGTGGGGTCAGGGTCTCCCAGCGGCGGCGGATCCCGTTGAGCCGCCCGCCCCGCGCGTCCGGTTCCGTGACCAGTAGTGGCTCACCCCAGCGTTGGGGCGGACGCCAGTACGAGCCGTCTGCGGTCGCCGCGCGGTCGAGTTCGACGTAGTGGTGCACGGCGGCGAGCGCCTCGTAGGAGATCCATGTGATGCGGAACTTGCTGCCCTTGGCGATCCCCGACGGCACCGGGAACGGGATCGGCGACGGTGAGCGATGAGCCGGCAGCGCCGGAATCTCATAGAACAGTAGGAACCTGAACTCCTGCAACCTGAGCCCGGTGGACAGGGCCAGCTCGCCGATCGCGGCGTTGCGCGCCAACTCCCGACCCCGAAACGCGGCATCCGGCTGGCCGTCTGGGTCGAGACCCCGCAGCGCGTTGAGGAATACCGCAGTGAAACTCGGCTCGAGGTACTTGATCGTCACATGGGGTTTCGGGGTGCGGCGCACCGCCAGGTTCACCCGCACCTGCCCCCCCGCCGGTGAACAACGACCGCCCCAGCCGGTAGGTGAACGGCTCGGCCTGCGCGTGGCCCTCCTCCAGCGCCCACCGGTAGAACAGCGATAACACACTCACGTGCCGGCCCCACGTGGTCGCCGCGAATCGTCTGGCCGTCGGACCGGTCGCGCGGTACTCGGCATACTTGCCCAACGAGTGCTTCAACCGCTCACGAGTATCGAACAGGCCCACGCCGTGATCGGCGAGGAACTCCATCCAGGCCTTGACCACCCCGGCATAGCTGGCCCACGAACTCGGTGCCGGGCAGCCGGTGGCCGGAAGGCTGCGCAGCCACCGATTCACCACCACCGTCGGCCGCGGCGCACCCGGCCCGTCCTCGAACTGCAGATCGTCATCGATCAACACCGGCATCCGTTCCGGAATCACCGGCCGATGCTCAACATCCCACGAGTCGAAGCCCTGCGAGGAGAAGAAGCTCAAGATCATAAGCGGGGACCATAGAAACACCACACAGCCCACCGCAACACGGAAACGCCACGTGAGCGCAGCTACCAAACGGGAATCGCAACACGACAACTAAGCGAAAAGAAGTTCCTGGCTGGGATGAGGAGCCGCTGACGCCGGGGAAGGTGTCGGCGGCTTTCCTTTGATTACGGATACGGTTCCGTCACAGGGAATCCCGGGTAATCGACTCCGGATCGAGGTCTCCTCGCTGCCCTTTGAAGCTGGGATGCCGAAGCCCGCCCGAATTGCTGGACCCGTGGTACGCGACGTCCACGACGATCACCGGTTCGACCCAGCGCACGATCCCGTGCTCCTCCGCGGCTGCGGCATCGGTGCCGAGTGGGCTGGTGCGGCGTTCGAGGGTGGCCAGCTTCTCCTTCAGCTGGCGGCGCACCGCCTGAGAAAATCCAGTCCCAACGTGGCCCAGGTAGCGAAGAATGCCCTGGTCATCGTAGGCGCCGAGGACGAGAGAACCGACCATATTGCGCTGCGCACCGCCTCCGGGAATCCAGCCGATCACCAGGGCCGAGCTTCTGGTGCGCAGAAGTACTTTTCGCCATGACCGGGCGCGCTTGCCGGGCTGGTACGTCGAGGACACTTTTTTAAAAAGTGCACCTTCCATCGACGCATTTTGAGCGGCCTCCAGAATGACAGCGCTGTCCACGCCCACCCAGTGCGGGAGGACCTGTACGGGCAGGCCGGCGCCGTGCAACGCGTGGCCGAGGTCGGTGAGAGCGGCGCGGCGCTCCAGGTACGGGGCCGCCATCAGATTTCCACCGTCGAGCCGGAGAACGTCGAACGGAAGGTATGTCACCGGCACCTGCCGCCGCACGGCGGTCGACGGGCGCAGGGTCGTCATCCGCTTCTGCAACCGCGCGAACGACGGACGACCCTGGACAAGGGCCACGACCTCGCCGTCGAGCACGATGCGGCCGCGACCGCCGAACACGTCGGTCAACGCCTCGGCCACCTCCGGGTACGAGGAGGTGACCACGTTGAGGTTGCGGGTCCACAACACCGGTGGCTCATCGCCGCCGACCGCAACCAAGAGGCGGCAGCCGTCGTACTTCATTTCGGCGGCCCAGGCACCGTCCATATGCTCCGGTGGTTCACCCGGGGTGGCCAACATCGGCGCGATCAGCCGCATGGGCCGATTGTGCGCCCATTTGCGCAGCTCGGGCGACCTTTACGGTTCCGGTATGCGGAAGACCAGCCGATTCGTCAAGCGTATGTTCACGCTGCTCACGTGACGCTGAACCACCAGTACGCGATCTGTGCCAGACCGTTGGCGATCGCATAGAAGGCGGGCTGCGCCCACTCGGGAATGCCCCAAACACTCAGGTCGTCCATGGCGTCCTCCACACGTTGAAGTTGGCCCCGACAACTACGTATCGCACGCGGTTACGGGGGGATCGGAATCACGTCATCACCTCCGGGGTTAGTTGAATGGAAGCGACTGCCACCACCGCACTGCGTTCCCTAGTGCCACGATGGCAGCCGTGATCTCAGGGAAAGCGTAGAAAAATCCCAGGTCCAACATGGCGAACTCCTTGGTCGGAAACGGGCTCAGTTGAATGGAAGCGCACCTCCTGCGCTGTGTATCGACCGCCGGAGGCGGATCGGTACAGCTACTTAATGAGTGGGCCCCATAGGTGCAGGCCGAGTGATGGCGGGTTCACCCGCAGATCGCAAAGAGAAACAGGCCGCCACACACGTGCCAATCCGCGGAACACCGCAGATCAGGACCGTGATCAGATCATCGGTCTGGGCAGTGGGTGGCGACCTGTTGCTCGTCGCGGTTGTCAGAGTAGATCGTCCCTGTGACAGAGACGATTAGGACTTCGCCGGGACGAGAAACTTCACCGCGACGCTGAACGCATATTTTCCTGGGGAGTCGATGATTGACTCGATGCGAGCGTGATCATCTTCGATGTCGAGAATGCTGAAGACCGACACACCTTCCGGGTGAAGCATTACGCGATCGCCAACATTCACGAGCCAATTCCTCAGTGCCTAAACCACCGAAAATGCAGGTCAACGGTGGTGAAGAGTATATGCCCCGGTCGGCTTCCCTCCGATCCGGGGCGCTGTCCACAGTACCTCGAGTCGAACGCGTGTGCGAATAGAATGGGGTGGTGAAGTTCGTCGAGGAGGCTCCGGTTCGATGCCCCAACAACCATCTGTTGGTCGGCGGAAATTGCCTTGTCGGCTGGGAGGTCTGCGGCTGTGATGCCGCCGTAGCAACCGACATGAGCGGGCATCGTTCTCACTACTGCCGGACTTGCGGGCAGACAGTGCGAACCCCGCCCTGTGATGGGGCGCAACCACAAGCGGACCGCTGGTTCACTCCTCCCAAATCCGTCTGACTGCGATTCGTGGCCGCGTGATCGCCTGTCGGGGGCGATCCGTAGACTCGGGTCGTTCTGGAGCATCCCCCCAATTTTGCTTCTGAACATCCCCCCTGTGCCCCGGCGTCACCCCCCCGATGTCGGGGCACAACCATGCGCACAGGCGGACGAGAAGATCGAGGAATGACGGAGCCGAGGCCAGGTCGGATCCCCGTGGGCGATCCCATCGCGCTTCGCTTCGACCCTGAGACCAAACGCAGGCTTGAGGACATGGCCGAGGGAATCGGGCCGCGCCGTTTCGGGGCGCTTATCCGTGTTGCATGCCGGCGACTTGTCACCCAGCCCAAGGCTGTCGGCACCGGCCTCGCCGAACAGAGGCGACTCTCGGAAGCGTTGCGGGCGATCCCGCTGGTCATGCTCAAGATAAAGCTGGAACCGGATACCGCGCAGAAGTTCTCGGCGCTGGCCGCCGAGTACGACACCACGGTCAGCGCACTCATGCGGATCGCGCTGCACCGATTCCTCGAAACCCCCGGTCGCTACAAGCACCCGATGCTCCGCGAGGCCGAGCGCACCGGACTGTCCGACTGGGTCGACGTCATGGTCAACCCTTCCAGCAAGCAGCAAATCTGGAGACTCGCCGGCCGATACGGGGACAAGCTAAACACCGCACTGCTCCGAGTCGCCCTACGGCGCCTACTCGACGAGCCCGGTGACCTCACCACGGACCTGGAGACCATCGCCCCACTGCGAGACCTCAGACCTGAAATCTATCCCGCCAGGGCGAATGTGCACTTCGACCCCTCGCTACGCGACAGACTCGACGCGCTGGCAGCACGGGTCGGCTCCGATCGCGCCGAGTTGATGCGCCTGGCCGCGCGGCGCGTGCTCGACGAGCCCGGATTGATCGAGCTGGCCGTGAACCGCGAGATCTTCCGCAGCGAGAAGAACCGGAAGCACCTCATGGCCCGGCACGCTCGCCGCCAGGCGCGACGCCACACCCTGCACGACTGATTAAACGGCCAGCAAGCCGCTGGCCAATTCAACGGAGCGAGTTCCGTTCCCGATGTACCCGCCTCCGGCGGTTACCAGGCCACCTGCGGTGTCCTCCGAGAGGATGCTCCTGTAGGGTCTCGCTGCCAATGACATTTCGAGACGCCGTGAACTGCGCGTTCATTTCGGGTCTCACGGTATGGCCACCGCGATCCGTCTCAACCTGATGGCATTTCTTCAGCGGACACTTTGCTCCCTGCCCCGTTTGAGGCCCCGAAAGCAAAATCATCACCGGACGGGGCTATCGGGTTTGTGCTGGTCAGCGAGTTCCGATCAAGGACCGGTTTCCGGGACGTGCCGGTGCGGGTTCGGCTATCGGACATGCAGACGGTGATCGGGCAGGCCTAGCTTCGGGCGATGTTCCTCCATCTGCCATCTTCCGTTAAGAAGCACGCCGGGAGTCGGCAGTGCCCCCGGTGGACTAGCGGGATGCTGGGCTGATTTCATACCCAGGGGATGCGCCTGTCCCACCAGGGGAGGGATGCGGGGGCCTCGACTTCAACAGTTGCGTCGCGATATCTCTTGTCGAGTCGGGTAACTGCGACTCGAAGACGGTGAGCGCGTCGGCCGTCGCGTCGCATAAGGCGTTCGAGACCGTCCCGCGGTCCGTCGCCGAGAAGCCGACTGTCACACGCGGGACATCCGGTGAGTTCGCCTGTGATGGTCACTCTGTTGTCGCGTGCCGGTCGCGGTCTCGGTCCGTAGCGAACCCTACGTTCAACCCATTCCACACGCTGACGCCATTGTGCGAGGTAAAGGATTGCTGCGCCGTCTTGCCGCGCTCGACGCGGTCTGTGTGGGTTCACCGGCGGAAAAGGGGCGTGGCCCTTTCGTCATGAAGTGTCATGTTGTGCGTCATGACGGAGACGCGACCGGTGAGGGGACTTTGGGTGCTTTGAGTACTCTACGTGGTTGTTTGCGTGTTGCGACGAGGGCAGACCTACTTTTCGTCGGTTCCCGATCCTCTACAGAGACGAGTCATTGGGGACTGCCCCCACCCTGGTTGACACTCGGGGTGTGCAGTTTCAGGCCGCGTGTGCGGTCTGATGGAGCGTCTCATATTCGACGGGTGTCAGTCG
>NZ_JBHXWI010000078.1:0-36971 GCF_042671975.1 Rhodococcus sp. NPDC127593
GACTCGCCGCCAACCCTGTTCACGCGGTCGACCTGATCCTGGGAACCTGAAAACGCAGCTCACAGCTCCAGAAATCAACAACTACGGCACCCTGGTGGTGCGGCCAGATCGCGGACCGCGTTACGACTGCGATGTCACCGTCGCCAAGTTTTAGGTCGTAAGCCGAACTGCGGGTCTCCTATCGACTTGAACCAGTCCCGAACTTGAGTTTCTTCTTCGCTGAAGCTCATGCAAAGCTGAAGCAGGAGCCGCGCCTTTTGAGGCGTCAGGTCTGCGGCGCCGATGATTCCGGGCGATCCGTCGTCGTATCTGCCTTCGCCGCCGGTTCGGGTCGCGGAGACGAAAAGCACTCCGTCGGCTATAGCTGCGGCCATCGCTGCCCCCTGAGCAACCGACATGCTGCCGGGTCCGTGCCCCGCGGTGACGATGCCCTTGATTCCAGCGGCGGCAAGCGCCTGAATCGGGACCGCCGAAGCGTCGAGGTAGCCGCTCACGATCTCGACACGTACGAGTTCGGCCGCGGTCTTCCTGGAAAGGTCGAAAGGAGTCTTCCAGGAGGCTGTTCCGTGAAGTGTGACTCGAGCCGGCGCGCGAATCAGTCGGATTCGATCCGCGTTCACGACGCCTACTGCCCCATAGCTGCCGGCAGCAAAGGCGTCGAGGCGATATCCGTCCGTTTTGGTCACCTCGCGAGCGGCGAAGATCTGATCGTTCATGAGAATCACGGTGCCGAAAGAGGTCGTCCTTTCGCTTGCCGCTAGGCGGATAGCGCTGAACAGGTTCGTCATTCCGTCTTCGGTGAACGTTCCGCTCTGGTGCATGGCGCCGGTGACGACGACGGGTTTCTCGCTTCGGATGGTGAGATCGAGGAAGTAGGCGTCTTCTTCCAGGATGTTTGTGCCGCCAGTGACGACGACGCCAACCACGTCGGAGAGCGCCAGGCAGGCGTCTACCGTCTGCGATAACTGATGCCTGCTCTCGGTAGTCGAATCGGACGAAAGGCCGGAGATGTCTGTCGAAACTACCGACACCTTGGCCACACGACCGAGCTCCGGGTACATCCGTATCAGAAGGTCCGTAATCCCGCCTGAGAGAGACTGCGAATAACTGAGGTAGCTGATGCGGTCCGGCGTCGTGGCTGTGATCGTCCCGCCCGCGTCGACGACGACGACGGTCGGCAGTCCCGCAGAGTGTTCGGGAGCAGCGCTTCCGAGAGTTGCAATTTCCGCATGTCCGCCGTCCGACCGAGCCGACTGTCTCGAGTTCGCGAGCGGGATCGGAGACATACCTGAACTGGTCATGTTGTTTCTTTGCATCCTTCGAAGCGGCACATGTGGTGTTGGGTGTAATTGGCGCTATCGGGTGAGAAAGGCAGTCACGTAGCTGGCGAATTCCGTACTTCGTTCATGCTGTAGCCAGTGGCCGGTTTCCGGAAAGACCAGAAGTTCGGACCGGCGAAGCGCGGACAAGTAATGAAACGCATCGTCGGTGGGACAGAATCTGTCGTCGCGCCCCCACAGGACGAGTGTCAGATTGTCTATGGTGCTGATCCACTGAGCTGGGGTTCGGCGCTCGTAGTCCTCCACCCAGCCGCCGCTGGCAAGGCGCTGGTATGCCGACTCGATTTCGGACCTCAGCGTGTCTTCGTACCGCGACACGACCGCTGCGTCGAGGTCGGGAAGGGTGCTCACGTCCCCCACCAGCCGGCTGAGCAAGTGTCGCATCTTGTCTGGTGAGGGGCCGGGAAAGTAGTCGTTGAGAAGCGCAGCCCCCTCCGAGGGGGGTGCAAGAAATCGCGGGCAGAATCCGCGAACGAAGGGAGCTACGAGGATGATGCGGTCTACGAGACCCGGATACTCGAGCGCCAATCGCAGCGCGACACCCCCACCCAGAGAGTTCCCCGACACGTGCACCCTCCCCGTACCGAGATGCCTGAGGAGCTCGGCCATTGCCTTCGCGGAGATGGCGTTGTAAGGAAGTCCGTTGTCCTCAACGAGAGATGACTGTCCGAAGCCGGGTTGGTCCGGAACGATTACTCTGAACCTAGTCCGCAGAACTTCGATACTGGCAGCAAAGCTGTCCCATCCCGTTTCTCCTGGAGCTGCTCCATGAAGTAGGAGCAGGGTTGGACCCGACCCCAGGTCTCGATATGCGATGTGGGCCACCGAGGTTCGGTAGAACTGGGCCGCGGGTAACTCGGGCACGGCTGCGTTCTCCTTCGTCGTCTTCTGAAGCCTGGATGTTTGTGCACCGGCGGACCGGCGAAAAGTCACTCGAACGCTGCGCCAGGCATTCCGGGTCAGATATAATACGAACACAGAGTATCTGCGTACGCAAGCGCTGGGTGAAGGTGATTTCGAGACTCGATAGTTTGTAGGCGGACTAGAAGGGTCACGCTGCTGGGCTGACGGTGGCTGGGTCGTCCAGTCGCGGGCATGGCGAACGGGCCCCGCGCCGATGGCGAGTTAAACGACACGGATCGAACCCTCACGTGGCCGATGTGTGCCACGAGTGCCGGCGACCCCGCAGGTATGGGCGTTTCAGATCGGTTGGAGCACGGTGCCACCGCCATGGCAGCGAGCAAAACCCCTGGTCTGCGCGCACACCGGAGACCTGCGCTGAAACCGGGCGCAGTGCCCGCGGCTCCTTGTGGATGTGCTGCCGAGAACGCTCCATGTCTCCTTACTCGCTACGCTGGCGTGTGACCGACGGCAATACCTGTATCAAGTTGGTTGCGACGTGGCGCCGTTCTTCGCCTCCGGCAGGACTGGAAAGCGGGGCTCGCTCACTTGTTTCATGCATGAAGACTTTCTGCTCGGACTTGTTTGAGCATTTGCCACACGCGAATCGTCTGTGTTCGTATTAAGTACCTCGGAGGGTGACGGCAACCCGAGCACTGGTTCGGCACCGGCTCCTCGGATGGGTTGGCGTGGGCGCCGGCCCGGCAGAGTGGGCAGGTGTTGTCGCTGGCGAGGAATCGATCGATGACGAACTGTCCCGGTGAAATGCAGCGGCTCCGTGCGCGGTTCACACCTGCGCCAGCATGGGGAACAGGGCGATCGCGGAGACGGTAATCCCCGCGGCGCCGGCAACGACGCCCAGTAGGGCACGCAAAGATGCCGCCTCGTCGTCGGCCACCGCGGACCGCGACGTGGCGACGGCGCCGCAGACCACTGCGGCCACGCCCAAGAGGAAGCCGAGTCCGACCATCCAGAACGTCGCCACGGACAGCGCGCCGAGGGTGATCGACAGGGCGGGCAACCGGGAACCATGCCGCTTCCGGTTCTCGTTGCCGGTGCCGTCGGCGGAGGAACACATGCGGTTGTCGGCGCGGGGGATGCGGGGGACGGCGGCGGTCATGATCCTCCTTCGTACGGTCGACGAGTCGAGCCGGCGGACGTGTCGGCGTTGCAGGACCGGAGGCGTCTTCGGGACTGTTCGGTCCACGAACTTGCGCGGCGGTTGTCGAGGCAGCGTCAGTGGTCAGATCGCCGCGACTCGGTCGGGGGTCTCCAGCTTGTGACCTGGACCCCATCAGAATTTAGCACTCAGATCAGGAGAGTGCTAACTCTTTTTGCTAAGTAATTTCTCCTCGGTGCCATGATCAAGGCGCCCGAACCGGCATCGAGCCGGCAGGTCCGTGTCAGAGGATTGCGGGGTCGGGGTCGACATCCCGGTGACCGACTCGGCGGCCGAGCGGTTGATGTATGGGCGTATCGAAGGGGGACGGACCAGAAAGCGTCGAGGTCCGGTGAGATCGGTGATGGGTGGACGGTGTCGGGTGGTGTGGGTACCCTGTAGTGGGATGATTCATTATGAATCAGACGAGGAGGTGCTTGTCGTGGACACCATCGACCACAAGGCTGTCGCCGCACTCGATGCTGCGGCCGCCCGGCGCCGGGTCGCCGACCTCGACGTCCTGCGGGCGGTGGCCGAGGCGAACGCCGCCAACATCACCCAACGGGTCATCCATGAGCACATCGGAATCTCGCAACCTACGATTCATCGCATGCTGCGCACCGTGCTGGAGAACCCGGCCCTCCTCGATCAGACCCCGACCGAGGTCATCGACCGCCGCACCGCCGGCCAGATCAGCGATACCGAGATGATGCAGGTTCTGCTGGACTGGCACTTCACCTTCGGCCGGGTCCCGGTCAGCGGCGGCGTCTCGGCGGATGCGTACGAGACCGGCAGCTGGGACGAGATCGAACGCGCCTACTACCGCGGACTGCTCACCGACGACGAGATCGGGCGGCTGATGGAACGAAACAAGGACGCCCTCGAACAGGCGGCACGGTCTGCGTGAAATCCCCGGATCCGCTGCGCGGCAAGGTCGCCGCGCAGCTCACCGCCATGTCCGTACCCGGTGGCCCGCTGCATACCAAGTCCGACACCAGCACAATGGTTCGGTTCGCGGCGTCACCGGGCCGGCTGCGGTTCCGCCGCACCGTCATCGACCGGTATCTGGCACGGGAAACCCCACTGCGGGAGGGACGCTCGGCGATCCTCACCGCCGGCGCACCCGGAGCCGGGAAGAGCACCCTGCTGCGCGACCACATCCCCGACCTGGACGGGTACCGCAGCCTCGACGCCGACGTGGTCAAGGATCACCTGATCGAACAAGCACTCCGCGACGGGGACTATGCGGAACTGCTCGGTACCGAACTGGCCGATGGAGCCCCGCTGGCACCGCGGGAGCTGGCCGCTTTGGTCCACGACGAATCCACCGCCCTGATCGATCAGATCCGCCGACTGTGCCTGGACCGCGGCGAGAACGTGCTGATCGAGGGAACCCTCCGCTGGCCGGGACAGGGCCCGAAGGTGTACGAGGAACTCGTCCGCGCCAACTACACCTCGCTGCGGGTCATCGGAGTCGAAGTACCCCGCGACACTGCGCATGAGCAGGCCTTGTCACGCTGGTGGGACGGCCGCCTCGCATGGCACGCCGACCCTGCCTCGCTCGGTGGACGGTTCACCCCGCCCGCCGCGATCGACGACTGCTACGACGACGACCCGATGTCGAAGTGCGCCCGCAACGCCCAAGCCCTCGCCACGACGGCGCGCAACCGAGAGAGCATGACGGTGGTGCAACTCGAGCTGTTCCGCCGCGCTACCGCCGGAGGCTTCGAAACCTTCGAATAAGAAGCCGCTTGAGTGGGTGCCGCGCCCTCTACCCCGTCACCACTGACGAGGTGGAGAGCGCGCACAACCAGCGCTTTCGTAAACCGGCCGCGCTGGAAGATTGGTTCAATCGACCCGTTACGCTCCCCAGCTCGCGCGGATTCACTGACGTCATCACCTCGATCACACGCCGCTCTCACGGTGGCCGCGGCCACTTCGGCGTCCGTGTTCCCAGTGGCGTTGTCGAAGAGCACCAGTCCACCCAGTTTCAGAGCGTTGACGCGATCTTGAGGAATTCGAGTTCGGTGAGGACGTCGATTCGTCGTCCGTCGGCCCGTGCGCGACGGGCAGCGTTGAGCCTCACGGTGTCGGCGGTCGTGCCGGGGCGGGATCCGAGGATGAGCAGATCGGTCTGTGTGGTGACCTTGTTGGTGATGCTGGCGCCGAGCTTGGCAGCGAGTGTGGCTGTGGTAGGTCGAGTCAGGGTGTTCATGCGGTTGACGAGGACGGCGCTACGGCTGGCGAGGATCCCGGCCGCGGTCCCAGTGAGCGTCAGCGTCCCGATGCGGCGTCCGGCGTCGAGGGTGGAGGGCCCGGTCACCGGAAGTCCGCGGTTGTTGAGGGTGTCCATCGGGTGGCCGGTGTGGACCGCGAATTCGGCCAGGCTGTGGGGGGTGCCGTTGGCGTTGTTCATCTCGATCAGGATTTGTGCGCAACGCGTGGGCGTCTTCGCCGGCGTGGTGATGCTAGCCGGGCGACCATCGAAGTCGTCCTCGAGTCGTACGGTTGGGGTCTTGGAAGAAAATTGGCGTGATCCTTTGGAGGGACGTCCCATGACCACCGACCTCGAATCACGAATTCGCCAGCTCGAAGACCGCGCCCTCATCAGCGAGCGGGTCATCAAATACGCGATGGCCGTGGACCGTGCCGACTGGGAGATGTTCGCCGACTGCTTCACCGATCCGGTGCACGCCGACTACTCCGAGAACGGGATGCCGGCAGCCGATTTCGCCCGCGACGACTTGGTCGGCATTGTTCGCGGGGCGCTCGGCGGTTACACGGCAACTCAGCACCTCAGCACCAACCACGTCATCGAGTTCGACGAACACGACTCCGACCGGGCGCTCTGCTACTCGTCTATGTACGCGCAGCACTACCGCGAGGGCTCCGAGGGCGGGTTCTTCCTGCTGCGCGGCTCGTACACCAACCACATGCTCCGCACATCGGATGGCTGGCGTATCGAGAGTCTGACCCAGCACGTCAGCTGGTCCGACGGCGAATAGACACGTCATGGAAGCCATGGACCGCTTCCCGACGGAGCGGGCAGGATCTTGGAGACCCTGCAGATGTACGGCCCCCTGTGTCCATCGTCGATGCCCCGCCGTGGGCGGGGCCTCAGCTCCTTGCACGACGTACCTGTTCGTCGGGACAGTCGGGTCAGAGTGCCGTAATACCCGTGCCTGTAGTTCTATGGGCGCAACGGATTTGCTGGTGTCATTGGCCGACCCACATCCGGCGTCGGCATACCCGCAACAGCGTTGTGCGTTCGGCGAGGTCGAGTGCGTTGTCGGCCGAGACGATGTCGAGGAGTCGTTGGAAGAACGAGGTCGGCGCGAGACCGAACTCGGTCATGATGTCCTCGGCCGGTCCGCCGCCCAACGGATGCCAGCGTCGGGCGAACTCCAGCATCCGTTGGTTTTCGATACGGCCGGTCGTTGTCTCCACCATGTCAGTGTGCGCTCGGCCCGGGTTCGGCGCCCGTTCCGATTCGAATCCATCGTTCGGGGCGCAGGATACCGTGATGGCACCGAATCATCACTTGCGCAACCTGTTCCGGATGCGGGGCGGGCGACGGTAGCGGCAGACGGAGGGATCGGTGCCGAAATGAACGTTCGAAGAATTCCTGTGTGCCTGTGAGCTGCGCCGATCCTCCTGACCGGTCGGGGAAACGGAGGCCGTACACTCGGCGGCGGGTCACTGCGTATCGAACGCGCCAAGGTCGGCAAACGCGCCTTCCTCGGAAACTCCGGCATGACCGGGCGCGGTCGCCCAGTGCCCAAGAACGGCCTGGTCGCGGTGCTTTCCTCCGCACCGAACAAGTCGAAACCCGGCTCGTCCTGGCCCACCCGTGTGACTACGGCGGGCAACCGAATCCGACTCCGCCCGCACCTTCACGCCGCCGCTGCGGCTCGAGGTCGCCCGCATCGCCGTCGAAACGTGCCGGCTGATCCCGGTCACGATCAGCTCGCGATCGGACTTCCCGAATGGTCCGGAGGCGAACGCGATCGGAGTTTCCTTTCTGCGGGGTCGAAACCGAGATGGCGGGCTGGCGGGAGTGCGCGTCGGTGAGGATGTCGGTGAACAGGGCCTCCCGGGCGGCATTGACTGGGGTGCTGGCGCGGGCTTCGGCGGCGTTGCTGGCCGTCTTGACCCTGGATCCCCCGCGTGCAGGAGGTGGCGGCGTCGGGGTTTTGGCCTGTGTCTTTTCGCGGGGCGGGTCATCTCCCCGGGGTGTTCGATGAGGGTGGGGTGTGTGGGTTCGGTGGGCCGCCGGGGATAACGGTGAGTGTCCAGTCGCGGCGTTCGGTGAGGGCGCGGTGTAGGTGCTGTGCCCAGCGGCAGCGTTCGTCGCTACTACGTTCGTGGGTGATGGTGATTCGCCGGGTCCACCTTTCGGGCAGCCCACGGTCGTTGATCGCGAGCCCGATGACAACCCGAAGATCGGGGTCGGGTGCTCCGGTGATCACGATGCGGCCGGGTTCGCCGCCCATCTCCATCCGGGCCCCGAGCACCGCGGCGACCACTTCGGCCACCTCGAGCACGGACTGCGCTCCGACCACGTCGATGTAGTCGACTTCGGTCATCTCGGTCCTCCATTCCGTGCCGGCGGGGCCCTCTACCGCCGGCACCGTGGACCGACATGAGCCGTCACATCGGAGCTCGGCGTCAATCACATCACGGATGTGGTCGGTGGTTCGAGTGGCACCGGCGGCCCATGCATCAGCAGACAGGACGGGTCGGGTGTCACCGGTACCGGTCGGGGTGCACGCGCCCACGGCTACCGAGCACACCGTGCAGTGCGTCACGCGAGGAGCGGCCCGCGTTGGGAGCGCAGACCCCTCGCCGCTGACCTACGACGGCGTTCCCGTTCTGTCCTTCTCGTTGCCGTCCACCGGTGTTTCAGGCCGCACGGAGGGCGGGAGTGGTGCAATGAAGGTGTGTGACGAGGTGAGTGAGCGATGAAGCAGGTCCTGAGAGCGGTGCTGGTGTGCCTGGTCGTCGGTGCCGCGGTGCTCGTGGTGTGGGCGGTCGCGTCGCGACCGGATTCGCCCGAGCCGCCGCGCCCGCTGCCCGATACCGCGGTCATGGTCCACGGCCGGCCGACGACGTGCAGTGAACTCTTCGGACAGTCCTGTGATTTCGGGTTGCAGTCCGCCTTCAACCGGTGGGGGACAGGCCTCGCTCCGTTCGTCGATTCCGGGGTCCTGGGCCCGTACGCCGCGCGGATCGGGTTCGTGGCGTCGGCGAGGCTGAGTCTGGACGCCTGCGCCCTGTCCCACACCACCGGAAAGACGGTCCTCGAATTCGTCGAGCAGGCGCAACGGCAACACCCGGACGCCGGCAGCCCCGAGCTGTTTCCGTTCTGGAACCGAACCCGGCAAACCCTGTGCCCCCTGTGACCCGCACCGTCGACTACAGCGTGGCGTCGACGATGTTCCGGGCGCATCACTTGTCGCAGGCGATACCGTCCTTGTCCCGGTCGAGTTTCGTCGAGTAGCCGGGTTCGCCTTGGTAGATCGGCGCGGCGCCGGCCGCTTTTGCGTCGGCGCAGGACGCGTAGCTGACCGACGATTGCGGGGCGGTGTGGGTCGGCGCCGGGGGGTTGGCCGGAATCGCGGCGGGGGCGGGCGGGGGAGCAACGGCCACCGTTGTCGTGGGCGCGACCGGGGCGACCGGCGGAACGATGGCCGACGTCGTGGTCACCGGCAGGGCGGCGGTCGTCGTTGCGGGCGCCGCGCTTGAGGTGGTCGTGGGCCGCGCGCTCGATGCGTCGACTCGCGCCACCGACCCGCGGCTGCGCGATGGCACCATCCGGGCCCGGCTGGAGTCGATTCTCGCCTCGGATCCCGGCCGTTCCCCGGCGGATCAGCGCCGCCGCGCTCAGTCCGGGCTGGAGTTGCCGCTGTTGCCGACCATGACGATCGGCTCCTACCCGCAGACCACGGTGATCCGGGTCGGCCGGGCGGCACTGTGGAAGGGGAAGATCGATGACGCCGAGTACCTGAAGCGGATGGGGTCGGAGGTCGCGGATGTTGTTGCGTTGCAGGAGGAACTCGGGCTCGATGTGCTGGTGCACGGCGAGCCGGAACGCAACGACACGGTGTACAGTACTTCGCCGAACAGTTGGACGGGTTCTTCGCCACCGAGAACTGTGTACAGTCCTACGGGTCCCGGTGCGTCGGTGTCATTTGTGATTCCTTCGCCGCGACCCGAACGGCGGGTTTCGCTGGGCAGTGATGAGGGGCGCAGTCTTCCGGTGGTGCGGTCGGTGACCTTCGCCGGCTCGGGCGGGCAGGTCGTCATCCCGACCGGTGACAATGGGTGCGTGACCCTCCCCTTCAATCGAGTTCGGCGAGGTGGACTGCGAGTTGGGCGGCTAACCGATCCTCAGGATCGGAGAAGTCGAGCTCGAGTAGGGCCGTGATCTTATCGAGGCGGTTGAGGACGGTGTTTCGATGGACGTCGAGAACTTTCGCTGTTGCTGTCGCAGAAGAGTTGTTGTCGAGGAAAGCCGTCAGTGTGCGTGCCAGTTCGCCGCTTGTGTCGGCTTTATGTAGGGGGGCCATTAAATGGGTAGCGACATCGCGTAACGGTCGGTTGGAGTAGTAGCCGATGAGTAGGCGTCGGACGCTGGTAGCGTCGCTGTGCTCGACTGCAACAGTGTCTGATCGGGTCCGGGCCAGAAGGCACGCGGACTCGGCCTCTTGGATTGATGCGCGGATTCCGTCTGCACCTTCGAACGGCAAGCCAACTCCAGCGGCCAGTGAAGCGGACGGAACCTCGCTGGCAACCCACTCGAGTGCATCTCGCACGCGGCGTACGATTTTTCCACTGTCTTCGGCCATCGGCTCTACTTCAGTTGTTGTCCAGAAGACCCATCCTTCGGGCCGTTCAACGAGATCGGCGACGAGTCCGTGAAGTTTGAGTCCGTCCTCGATGACCCTGGCGGCGAGGTTGCCCCGCGCGTCGGCGCCACTGTCTCGACTGGCGATCGAGATCGCGGTATGCCATCCGGACAGACGCCAACCTAGCGCGGTGGCTCGTTCCACAGTTTGCCGAGGTGGGGCAGAGGAGTGCTCGACGACCTCAGTCAGAAGCATCGAACGTTGGCGACCTTCACGCTCGGCTGTCAGGGAACGTTGAAGCAGCTCCGTTGCGAGTGGCCATGCGGAGACCGCCAGAAGGTGCCGGGCAAGATCGATCCGCTCCTCCGTGCTCGCTGTAAGGGTGGCAATAAGCCAAAGATTGGCTGGTCCGTCACGGGATATGGCCACAGGTTCTACGACAAATGTCGCTCCGCCTGGACCTTCCATAGAGCGGCCCGAGGGCCGGGGGCTTTGCAGATGATCCAAGATCTGAGGTGACGTTACGCCAGTTTCTGTGCTGCCACGAACGTGGCTGCCATAAGCATCGACAACGGAGACCGTGCAGGAGAGCTGGTCAGAGAGTGCGCCTAGGAGCCGTTCCGGGGAATGCCCTACGAGTGGGAGTCGACGAATGAACTCCTGCAGAGCCCGAGCAATTCCGAGTTCAGGAAAGCGTGCCATGTAGTCGAGCCGCTCCACCACGTCGCCTACCGACAGCGATTTGCCAACGACAACCGGGATGCCGAGCTTGTCAGCCAGCCGTCGGGTTGTCACTAGCGCATGCCTGGGTGCCTCGCTGATGAAAATGAGGCCAACAAGACCCACACCGGTGGCGATTCGGATCGCAGTTTCAGCGTCGAGATCCTCGATGTTCGAGTCCTCTGGCCCGAAAACCGCCACAGTGTCTGGGGCAAGGGAAGACAAGCGGGACAGCGTTGTGCAGGCGCTTACCGATCTGACTCGCCGACCGAGGCCGTGCCGGCCACCCACGACTTCTGTCTCGTTGAGCACGCCACTCGCGAGTAATTGTGCGACGGTGGGAGACATCGGTCATGTTCCAATCTCTTATATTTGTTATAGGTGGGCGTTCACGTACTCAGTGGATTGAGGACGGGTCCGACCGCGCGAACTCGGACGCGGGCACCCCGGCCCGGTGAGTAGCCCAGCGGTGTCTCTCGAATGTCATCGACACGGATATGGCGGATGTCGGCGCCGGCGCGTACTGCCGCCATCCGGGCAGCTTCGACGGTCGATGCTAGGGACTCTTCACGCGAGCGGCGCTCATAGTCGAAGGTACGGTCGACGCTTCCGGACACATCCGCGACGGCTGCGCCCACGGCGGCGACGGCGCCAGCGTGATCGACGACGATCAGCTGATGTGCGGGATCATCGGGGAGCTGCTTCAGTGCCTCAGCGATTCGTCCGGCTGCGATCAGCGGCAGGTCATGATGAGTTCCGGCCATTCGTCGCACGGCGACCGCGCATCGCTGGCGGTCACGTGCCGACAGGATCGGCCGAGCTGGATCTAGGGGTTCGGGTAGTGCGACGGTAATCAAATCGGGCATGCGGTTGCGGGTCCGAATGGAAGCGATGTCGGTTGGAAACGACGACTCTTGCGGATAACCATCGATGAGAGTTCCGAATGTAATGGCTTCCGGTTGTGCGTACGCGACAACAGCATTCAGTTCTCCGCACAGGTGAGCGGCTCCACGCATTGCGTGGGAGATTGTACTTTCGATAGTGAGGATCGGCCGGCGCGCCGCTTCTCCTTCGCTCAGTAGCGTTCCGTCGTTCTGGGCGACATAGATTTGGCTGGTCGAGTCTCGTCGGCTGAGCATGTCGTTGCGGGCACGCAGCGCGCGAGCGAACGATCGAATGAGAGCGGCATTGAGAATGGTGGCGTTCTCGCGTTCGAGCAGACCGATTCCACCTGTTTCGTGGGCCAACGTCATCGGCGTTCCACGTCCGAGCACTGCCTGCACGATGCCGGCTGCGCGGAGTTCATGTTCCGGGTTCACCGTAGAGCTCAGCCCGGTGATGGCGATGGTCTCGGCGGAGTCGCGGCATTTTTCCGCGAAGACGCGGACTGCCTCGGTGTCGAGGTCGGCGAGAGGGAGACCATTGTAATCGTGGCCACCGCGCACAATGCTCACTTCTCGGGCGACGATGCCAGCAAGCTCGGGGGGCCACGTAGACATGGGTGAGACAGACACGCTGGCCGGGGCGGAGATCCGCAGCGCACCGACACCGGCCAGATCCTGGCGTTCGAGTGCCTCCCGGCCGGCCGTGGTGACAAACGCGACATACGCAAGTTGGGAGGGGTCGACATCGGCGAGGACCTGGTCGAGGAGGTCCTCCAACCCCGCGGTGGTCGAAGTGGTTCGGGGCACCACAGTAGACATCTCGACGCGCAATGATTCGTTCAGAAGCGCTGCGCTCAAAGTGGATTCGGCGATGTCGATGCCGAGGCGGTGGCTACTCACAGGTCTGCTCGAAACTGGTGTAGTCCAAATCGTATCCGTAGCTTCTCGGCCCTGCGAGACTAATCCCGTCCGTGGTGGTCCATCTCGGGTGTGCCGGAATCCCGATAATGCGCGCGCGGTGACCAGGTGAGATGGCCTCGGTAGAGATCGGCTGGTTGGTTTCGAGGTGGAGGGCAACGATCAGATCCGGCGTGGTTACAACGGCCCGTCCCTCTTCGAGTGCGACGATATTTTCTGTTTGAAACTCCACTCGCAGTAATCGGTCGGGGTTTGCGAGGTGTTCGAGAACTACTGTGCCGCGGCTGCCCGGCACACCGGCGACCGGTCTGTTGACGTGAACAACGACGCCTTCGAACAGTGACCTTCCGTGTACGAAGGTCAGGAAATCATCCAGAGCGTGAGGATGGTCCGGCGCAGCGGCGGCCAGTTTTCTTCCCAGCTCGAGGCAATAGGTAACTGATCCATGCGCGGATGCCTTACGGCATTGAGTGCCCGTCATCGGGTAGGCCGCCATCACAGCCACTAATCCCATCTCTCGGATGCAGGCTCGGGCCATAACCTCGATCCCCTGATTGGTCGGCGCTCGCACCACCACATCGGTCCCGGGGCATCCCGTGAAGGCCGCGGGACCCGCGTCGATGCCCTCCAGGGCCAGCAACGTCATGTCAACGTGAGGGAAGGCGCGGCGCATGGCATCCGCGTCGACGCACGGAATGCCCAACCAAGCAGAAGCGGCCAACGGAAATAGGGCATTCGTCCCGCCCATTTCGAGAGGCATGATCGCACTGCAGGGTTGCCCGAGGATGCGCTCGAGAGCACGGATAGCCCGCTCTACTTCTGCCGGTCCGGGGAACTGCTCGAGAATCGCCGCTGGGGCGCCAACCATTCCAATTGTCAGCACCAACTCGTCGCGTCCGATCTGTGTGGGGCCGATAAGCTCGATCGGGCCGAACCGCCCGATGGCCTCGAACAGCATTGCCCCGGTCACCCACGTGTCACCCCCACCCCCCGCGCCCAGAACGGTGGCGCCGGAGGCCAGATCTTCGACATCCTCGCTACGAATCCTGCACACAAGCACCCTGCCTCCGCTGAGCAGATCCATGTCCGCCCCTTGAGCAGTCCACCATGAGGAAAAAATCGACGGGATGGCTAGATCGCCCAACAGTAAGCCAAGAATACAGCGATTCGCCCATTGTTGCGTTGTGTTGGGTAGAACACAGTTTGAGGGCGCATGGCCCAAGTTCGGAACCCTCAGCATCCGCAGGGAGCGGAGGAGTAGTCCGCAATCGACACAGAGGAGCACACCCTATGAGACTCGGAATCGACGTCGGAGGCACCAACACCGACGTTGTCCTGCTGAACGGCTCCGACATCGTCGCAAAAGACAAGTCGCCGACGAGTTCAGATGTCACGTCAGGTATTCGCGAGGGCATCGAGAAGGTGCTGGCGTCGAATCCGGAGGCCGTCATCGATGCTGTGGTGATTGGTACAACCCACTTCATCAACGCCGTGACACAGGCCAGGAATCTCGCGCGAACGGCGTGCATCCGAATTGCCACACCTCCGCAGACGATTGTGCCGCTTACCGACTGGCCCGAGATTCTGGGCGCGGCGTGCAACGGAGGGATCTACATCGTCCGCGGTGGCACACAGTTCGATGGGCGGCGGCTCGACACCCTCGATGAGGATGCTGTCCGCGGCATCGCGCGTGGGCTCGCAGAGAAGGAAATCAACCACGTCGCTGTTACTGGCACGTTCTCACCCCTGAACGATGAGGACGAGGAGCGTGTCGCCGCAATCCTCGAGGAAATGCTCCCGGAGTTGTCAGTCTCGCTCTCTCACCAGATCGGTCGAGTAGGTATCCTCGGACGCGAGAATGCAACGGTTCTGAACGAGAGCCTGCGTCCACTTGCGGAGTCAGTGATTGCAGCATTCACCGACGTCCTGGCCGGGTTGTCAGTGACGGCGCCGGTATATGTCACCAGCAATGACGGAACACTGATGACACTGAGACAGGTTCAAGAACACCCCATTTTTGCGATCGGCTCGGGGCCAACGAACTCGATGAGAGGCGCTTCCGCCCTGTGCGAACTCGGCGAGCTCGACGCGGCTGTAGTGGTGGACGTCGGTGGAACCACGACCGATATCGGCCTTCTACAAGGCGGGTTTCCCCGAGAATCAACCGTCTCGGTCGACCTCGGCGGTGTACGAAGCAACTTCAGGATGCCGGACGTGGTCTCGCTAGGCATCGGAGGCGGCAGCGTCGTCGATACGACGACGGGAAAGGTAGGGCCTGCGTCCGTCGGCTATCGGCTGACCAGTGAGGCTCTCGTTTTCGGCGGAAACACCCTGACACTCACCGACCTGGTCGTCGCTGCCGGATTTGTGCAGATCGGCAACGTCGACGCCGTTCGGAACGTACCGCGTGATCTTGTGGACCGCGCGCTCACAGACGTGCGCGAGCGGGTCAACGCCTCGATCGAACAAACCAAGCTCTCATCGGGCCGCGTCGTCATCGCCGTCGTCGGCGGCGGCGCCCCACTCATTGCACCGCTCGTTGATGACGACGTGCACGTTCCAGACCAGCCAGGATCAGCAAACGCGGTAGGAGCCGCACTTGCGATGGCCGGAGGCGAAGTCGACCGTATCGACTCCCTGGCCAGCACCACTCGTGACGATGTCCTCGAGCGGGCTCGATCAGATGCCCGTGAGCGAGCGGTCGCCGCCGGCGCCGACCCGAAAACAGTACGCATCGTCGACGAAGAAGACATCCCCCTGTCACACCTGCCTGAAGGAATCGCCACGCGTGTGCGTGTGCGCGCAGTTGGTGACATGATTTTGGAAGGAGCCTTGCTGTGAGGTACATCGACGAAGCTGCACTCGACGACATTGCCCTCGGCGCTACCATTCTCGGAGCAGGCGGCGGCGGCGACCCATACGTGGGAACCCTGCTTGCGCGTGAACAGATCCGCACCCACGGCAACGCCCCCCTCGTGGAATTGGACAGTCTGGACGACGACGCCCAACTTTGTTTCGTCGCGGTAATGGGAGCACCCGGCGTTCTCATCGAGAAGCTTCCTCGTGTGACCGAAGCTGTAAGCGCGTTGCGCGCTCTCGAAACGTATCTTGGTCGTCCCTTCACCCATATTGCGCCGATCGAGGCTGGTGGGGTCAACGCCCTTGTTCCCTTCAGCGCACTCTCTGCAGGTCTGCCCATCGTCGATGCCGACGGCATGGGGCGCGCGTTTCCTTCTCTCGAACACGTCACCCCAACCCTGCACGGTGGCGCCGCAACACCGCTGTCGATGGCAGATGAACACGGCAACGCAATGGTGTTGACTACTAGAACGAATCAGTGGTCCGAGACCCTAATGCGCGCGGCCACTGTCGCATCAGGATGTTGCAACATGATTGCGCTCTACCCGATGACCGGCGCACAGGCGAAGGCGTGGCTCATTCCTGGTGTAATCACCCTTGCCGAGGAGCTTGGCCGCCTCGTGCGCACCGCCCGGGCGGAACACCGCTCGCCCGCCGACGCGGTCGTGGCGTACCGCGGCGGCCGAACCCTCTTCGAAGGTAAAGTCACAGCGGTCAATCGAAGCAATACCGACGGATGGACTCTGGGCTCGGTCGATCTGCAGGGCATCGGCGACTGGGACGGACACGAGATGACCGTCCGATTCCAGAACGAGAACATCGTTGCCCAGCGCGACGGCGAGATCGTCGCTACCGTGCCTGATCTCATCATGCTGATGACCACCGATTCCGGGCAGCCGATCACCGCTGAAGAGGTGAAATTCGGTTACCGCCTCAGTGTTCTCGGGATTCCCTGTGATCACCGTTGGCGCACCGATGCCGGTCTGGCACTGACCGGACCGCGGGCATTCGGATACGACACAGACTTCCGTCCGGTTGAGACCACCGCCTGATCGCGCATCGCCCTCCGCGATCTACAGCCGGGTGGGCGTCGGTCCAGCGACCGACGCCCACCCGGCTGTCACCCATGGGGAGCCGTCACCGGCCGAAGAATCGCAGAAAGCGGGCCACTGTCGCCGCTAGTCTCTCGATTTCCTCCGGCGCGACGCTCTCATTAGGCGAGTGAATCGCACACAACGGCTCTTCGACGCCCAGCAGCGCTATCTCCGCATCGGGTGCAGCGGCACGAAGGGCGGCACACAAGGGGATACCTCCACCCTGTCCGGTCTCGGCGGCCCGGCTGCCGTAGGACTCGCTCATGGCGGCGATGAGGGCCTGATAAGCCGGGCCACCGGTCGAGGAGGTGAAGGCCTCCCCCACGGACGCTGGTTCGATCGTCAAGTGCGCTGACCACGGAACCGCAAGTTGCAGGTGCTCGGTGAGGGCCCGCAGTGCTTCGTCACTTCCAAGACCTGGAGGAATCCGCAAACTCAGCCGGGCCGATGCGGTATGACTGACCGCACCTACAGCACCCGCTACTGGTGGGCAGTCGATGCCCACCACCGACACCGACGGTCGCGCCCACAATGCGTCCGCCACAGAACCAGATCCGAGAACTTGGACGCCCTCGAGGATTCCTGCGTCGCGGCGAAAGGCGTCTTCTCTGTAATCGGCGCCATGCCACTGAGCGGAGTAGTCAAGACCATGGATAGTGGTATCGCCGGCATCATCACGCAGCGACGCCAGCATCGAGATCAGTGCTGCGAGTGCATCAGGTGCAGCTCCTCCGTACATTCCGGAATGCACTGGGCGCACCATTGTGTCGACTCGAGCCACCAGGTTGACGATGCCGCGCAGACTAGTGGTCAGTGTCGGTGTACCGACGCGCTGATTCCCCACATCCATGATGAGGATTGCCTCTGCTGCAAACAATTCGGGCTCCGAACGCACGAGCGCTTCGAGGCCCCCCGCCGCCGTCTCTTCCGAACCTTCACACACGACTTTTACCCCTACCGGGAAGCCGCCGTCCTCGAAGGTTCGCAGTGCCGTCAACGCAGCGACGATATTGCCCTTACAATCCGCGGATCCGCGGCCGTACCACCGGCCGTCCCGATCGACAAGTTCGTATGGGTCGGACGTCCAATCCAAACGATTTCCGGGCGGTTGTACGTCGTAGTGCGTATACAACAACACCGTCGGGGCACCCTCCGGTGCCGGCTGATGACCGAGGACGGCATAGGAGCCGTCCTCGGTCTCAACGAGTCGGGTATTGCAAATTCCGCTGTCCTCGAACGCCTTCCGAACCCACTCGGCTGCCGATCGGCATTCTTGTACCGATCCCATGGCCGTATCGGAGACAGACTTGAATCGCACCAGTGCGGCAAGGTCCGCCCGTGCGCGGGGCATCAGCTCCGACACGCGGTGGTCGACCTCGGACAGATCAGTCATTGACATCGTACGTACTCCATTTCTCGGGTGCATCGATCTGTGATTGACGCACGGATTGCTCACACCTACTTCATCGAGGTGGCACCGGATGATCACCGCCCGCAGCGCGCGGGAAGCATGCAACGAGATCTACGCCGCTGTGGGCAGAATGCCGATGGCCCTCCCGCGGTGAGGTATCAAACATAATGGCTCGGCTGAACCAGTGAAGGGTTGCAACGTCGTTGTGCAGACTGCCTGCACATGCATTGTGGCCGCGACCGGGACACCGGAGCCCGAACACGATCCGTTTCAGTGTGCGTGTCGACTGGTGGCAGTTCCGGACCGGCGTCGGCTAGCCACTCGTATCAGCCACTGACATAACAAGTTACACTAACTCCGCCCTACCGAGCAGTAGTGGCGCAGTAATGCAATTCGGACCGGGCATCGATTGATGATCTCCGGTACGCTT
The DNA here is from genome assembly GCF_042671975.1 of Rhodococcus sp. NPDC127593. Taxonomy (NCBI): domain Bacteria; kingdom Bacillati; phylum Actinomycetota; class Actinomycetes; order Mycobacteriales; family Nocardiaceae; genus Rhodococcus; species Rhodococcus sp. NPDC127593. Next base: position 18,564 of record NZ_JBHXWI010000078.1, read on the forward strand.
CCTGATCTCGCCAGCGCATAAACCTTCGTCATGGCGGACTCCACCCGGCAAAAGGACTACCTGTGACCGACTCGTACCTTGTCATCGGCGAAACGACCGTGGCCCGACGCGTGTGTGCGTCATTGCGTGAAAGGGACTTTCGGGTCCGCCATCTCATTGCACCCGACGACGACGAACTGCGGCAAGCGATGGCCGACCAGCCAAGTGGCATGGCAGTGCTCGTGCGTGACGACGTCGTGGCTCTGCGGTACGCACTGGCTGCTGCACATATTTCCGCGACTATTCCATTGGTGGTGTCGATCTTCGACCGTACCGTCGCGGATCAACTATCCGAGTTGCTCCCGCAATGTGACGTGACGTCGCCGGCCGACCTCGCCGCCCCGACACTGGCAGGCCCGTGCTTGGAGCCCGGGCTCGTGTCGGCGCGCCACGACGGCGCCCACATGCTCGCGGTCCGGATGGTCGACGGCCATCCCGAGAGCGCGCTAGTGGATATGCCGCGCAACGCATGGTGGCATCGAGCGCTAACCGGCGCGACCGGGCTGCTGCGTTCCCACGACTTCGGCACCCGCATGCTGCTTGGCGGGCTCGCGGGACTGCTAGCTGTGCTGATGACGGACTGGGCGTGGCTCGTTCTCGGCCGACATGTGCGGCCGCTCGACGCCTTCAATGAAGCCGTGCGCGTGGTAACAACGGTCGGCCCCGGTGTCGATGCCCACGACAGCCCGGCCTACGCAGTGTTCGCGTCCCTTGCGATGCTCTTCACCGTGGTGTTTACGGCGATGTTCACTGCGGGGATCGTCGACAGGCTACTTGGACCGCGCCGCGTCGCCCTTATCGGCCGGCGGGTCCTGCCGCGGACCGGGCATGTCATCGTGGTCGGGTTGGGCCAGGTGGGTTTGCGGCTCTGCCGAGAGTTGCAAGCCTTGGGTATCCCTGTCGTCGGAGTCGAGCGCAATCCCGCGGCCAAGAATCTTCGCTTGGTCCGAACGATGAATATCCCAACCGTGGTTGGGCACGGTGGCGACCGAGAATTGTTGGAACGCCTCGGTGTCCACCGGGCCCTCGCACTCGCCGCCGTCGGGTCGGACGACCTGGACAACATCGCTGTGTCAGTCGCGGCACAGGCCGTCTCGCCCGGGTTGCGCCTGGTCCTGCGGGCAGGGGAGCAGGAGGCCATCGCGGAGACGCGGTCACTTCTGCGACTGGGCAGCATCCGCGACGTCACGAGCCTGAGCGCCACATACGTCGTGGCCCGGCTAATCGGCCTACAGCCCCGCGGCGTAGTGTCCGACGGCAGCAACCTATTCTTGGAGGTTACTGCCGCCGATTCCCCCGAGACTGGTTTCACCGAGCTTCCGGTATCGCCTCGCGTGAGCTGCCGTCACGTTCTCTCCGCTACCGAAGGAGTGCGGGCACTCGCCTGAATGGAATCGGGGCGAACAACCAACTACTTGGCGACGAGGATGAGCCACGAATCGTGCTGCGCACTCGGAGGAGTGAAGCAAGGAATCACACCGAACGCGCTTTGGTGGGTGGGACCATGTACGTGGTTCGGCTGGGAGTCAGTCCCAAACGGACTGAGCCTTCCAACCACGCAATGGCGGCGCCTGTCGGATCCACGACCGGGACCGACAAGCCACGTTCGGCAAGTCGGTCGCGTAGAGCCTGGGCAACACCCAGCATCCCGGTGCATCCAAGCACGATGACGTCGGCTTCTCCTGTGACTACGGCGTCCAGTGCCTGCGCCTCGAGACGATCGATCAGCAGCTCGCGGTCGTGGAGACCCAGTACGGGGAGATCGATGGTACGCATTGTGCCAATGCGATTTTCCAGCGAGTAACGTCGCCCAAGTGAGCGCAGCATTGGTAGGACATTAGGGAGGACGGTGATGATTCCAACCTTCTCGCCCATGCTGAGCGCCATGAGCATCGCCGGTTCGAATCCGCCGACGACCGGCGCGTCGATAATCTCGCGAGCGGCATGGACGCCAGGGTCGCCGAAGCAGGTTACAAACACTCCGTCGACACCATCGCCGGAAGCCTCATGAATGCGTTCTAGAATTCCCGGGCCAGCTAATGCTTCGTCGTACTCTGATTCAATACTGGCGGTTCCGTTCGACAGCGACACAACGTCGACCATTGTATCGATCGAGGCCCAGTGTTCGACTTCTCCGCGCACGCTCTCAACCAAATTATCTCCGATGACCGGGATGATTACCCGAATGTGCATTTCGACTCCTTCAATCGTGGGTCATGTGGGTTAGTACGAGACGAGCTGTGATGGCGACGAAGCGTTGAATGCGCCCGCAAGGTCCCGGCCACTCGCACATCCCTGCGCAAGCAGAAGTGGCCGGGGGAACGGTGGCCCCCGGGGATGCATCCGCGTGAACCGCCGTTCCACGGCCGTCGCTAATCCGTCACGCCGCGAACCGATTTCCCGTTCGTGGCCTGCGTGAGTCGCTACCAGGGATGACGACGCTCTGACCGTATATCTGGTCGACGATCAACAGCGTCGGTAAACCGGCATGAATAGGGGCATTGCAGCGGGGTTGAATGCTTTATCGATTGTCTTCGGCGAGCAGGCGGTGCTCGGCGGGTTTCGCGTGACCGCCGGTTTCGGATCGGCCGATACCGCGAACGAGGCCAAGCTTAGCGGCACCGACGTATAATGCGAATGCAATGATCACCGAATTGATAGACGGAATACCCCAGTGCGCATAATGGCCACACAACGACGCGATGGCCCAAATTATAAGACTCGCCGGCACCCACGTCGGCGCAGTGGGCGGCAGAACGCCCGACTTACGGGACGCGGCAAGTTCGGAACGCCAAATTCCTGCAACGAAGTATTCGGCGACCATGATTCCGGCAATTGGAGGAAACGCAACGCTCAGGAGTGTCAGGAAGGTGCCGATGTTGTCGAGAATCCCCACCGCACCGAGCACTGTGCCGGCAAGACCTACGATAAGGGTTACCAGCTTTCGGTTCACACGCCTGCCGAACACCTGGTCGACGAAGTTGACTACTCCTAGGGACGAGGCATACAAGTTCCAATCGTTGATCTTCAACGTAGCGGCGATAATTACAATGGATCCAATGAACCCTGAGGTAGATGTGACGATTGCAACCACGTCGTTGGTCTTGAGTGCAAGCGCTAGGAGAACTCCGGCGAGGCCGACCACGTACTCGCCGAGAGACATTCCGAGTACTGTCTGCTTGACCACGTCCCCCGGGGATCGATTGAACCGGCTCATATCTGGCGTGATTACTGCGCCGACGATGAATCCACCTGCCACAATCGTGGTGCCCTGCACGAGGGTCAGTTGAGGGCCTGCAGGCGCCGCCGACATCAGTTCGCCGAGGCTACGAGTCGACAGCTCGGCATAGATCGACCATCCTGCGAGCAAGAGGAAGGCCGGAACTGCTACATAGGCGGTCCAGGCCATCGACCCAAATCCGTACATGACAATAAGGGTGACGAGCATGCCAAACACCAGGGCCCATGCCCACAAGGGAAGAAAGCCCATCAAGTCCATCAGTCCTTGCGCAGAGACCGCGTTCTGGATGCCGAACCACCCGATGGCGCTTATCGATATAGCCAAACCTATGAAGGCCGAACCTGAGCGGCCGAAACCGGTCCATCTCGCGAGTACGGAAGTCGTCAAACCTTCTCTCTGGCCGGCGATGCCGGTGAAGATCGTAAGAACCTCGAGGATGACAGCACCTAACGTGATCGCGATAAAGGCATCCCAGAAATCCATTCCAAAACCAAGCGTTGCTCCGATTAAGAAACTTGCAAGACCACTGAGCATTCCGAAACGTTGGATTGCAATCGAGAACCAGTGGTATCGCGCGTGCTGCGGAACTCGGGACAGGGCGTAGTCGTCGTCTTCTGCGCCGTCTGCTTTGACCATGGTTATGACACCTCCGGTTGTGTGAAGTAGTTCACGAACCGTAGGTCTCGAGGCGTGCGGTCTCACTGTGCACTAAGTCCAGTCTGGCCGCGACTGTTGGGCGTCACGCCTAGTGGAATGGTGGCCGCCTCATGCTCCGTGACTCGCCAGAGCAAGTCGGCGCCCACGGTCGGCGCCCTCATTTCCCGAAGGAAGTCTTCGACGAGCTCGCGGCACCATAGCCACGCTCTTCCGGCGGTCACGTCGGCAATCCGGGAGTCCGCACTCGACTGGGCGGACCTTTGGGGGCCATAGGTAGTGCTGCTTGACTACCCAGAATTCCGATGCCGGGGGAGGAATCGGCCGACCGTGCAGCGGCACCAGTCGCTGAGCAGCCTTTGAGGGGAATGAGCTATTCAGAAGGGCGGGAGGTTTCATGCGAAGTCGCAGGGCGGTGCAAAGGCGGACGCGCTCCCAAGCGCCCACATAGGAGAGAGCGCTGATAGGAGTGTGTCCATCGGTCTCGTGCAGGCGGTGATCGACCCTGAGCGCCACCCCGAGCCGAACCTGACCCGGCCCCGGGTTGACGCCACCAAACCTCGCCCGCCCGTTTCATCACTTGCGCACTGCGAATCGGGCGGAAGATCTATTGCTCTACTGTGTTTCCGCGGAGCCAGATGGCAAACGGGATGACACGCAGGGAGAAGCATGAGTGACGAGCCCGAATCAAACGGACTTGATGACATTGACCGGCGGATTCTTGAGTTGTTGTTCGACGATGCCCGGATATCGGTTCGCGGTTTGGCGCGAGCAGTGGGAATGTCTGCAGGCGCGGTCGGCGAACGGGTAGAGCGTCTCGAGAGCAGCGGGGTTATCACCGGCTACCGCGCAGAGATCAATCCATCAGCGCTTGGCCTCAAGTTGGAGGCACTCATTGGCGTAGAGCTAACGCAGCATTCATCCGTTTATGAGTCTATGGCCGTTCTGCGGGAGCTCCGTGAGGTAGTGAGCATCGAATTGGTTACGGGAAGATGGGATCTGGTTGTGAGAATCCGTGTGCGCGACCATGAACACCTCAAAGAGGTCTTGACAGAATCGGTCTGGAAGCTGCCGACCCTAGGGCACAGCGAGTCGATGGTCGTGCTCGAAAGCCACACAGGGAATGCGCCGCCGCCATAGAGCCTCCCTCCCACCAGCGGGAGGTCGGTGAGCGAAGCACAGTCCTCGCAGGGACTAAGTCGCATCACACGATTGCCGGTAGCCGAACCGGAAGACGCAAAGCGACGATAACGGGACGCAGTCGCCCACATCGGCCGACGCGTCAGACGCCGCGGGAGGCGGCCACTTCGTAGCGGTATCGCCTACCTGCACATGCTGCCGAAGCCAGTAGACGCATCATCCGCGCCGATCAGACCTTTCTACTGGGGCAATGTGCTGTTTAGACCCGTCCGGCCAAGGAAAGGACGGTGTGATGCCGAGTCGTGGCCAGGGGGTCGTGTTCTCCCGCCCAGGCTGCACCCCAGGGAACTGACGAACCGGCAACGCGTACTGTCCATCACTCATTGTGGAGGAGCCCGTCCAACTCGTCCGCGCGCCGGCGGCCCGGGACACCTTCCCCCGCCGTGTGGGTGCGCTGCCAGGAACGCGAAGTCCGGGACGAGGTTCTCGATGTGCGCCCACGACGACGGTCGCGCACCCACACGTTCTGGTTCGCCGAGCGATGGACGAACTGCACCGACAATTGAGTCGGATTGTGCACCCTGCCCATAGCAGCGCAATGACGCGCACCATACGTTGGTTTTAAGTCAGTTCCAGAACCTGCAAGCGCACTAGTAGGAAGCGAGCACTTCCTCAGGTGCACCCCGGTTATCAGTGCCCAGGACGAAGAACATCATGAACACTTACACCACAAACGAGCAATCGGATCCCCTCCGTGATCATGCCTCACAACCAGCAGGCTGGTGGGACAGTTCCAGGGCCCCGGACCAACCCGATTCCCACATTGGTTTGGACCTTTTGAGAGCCCGATATCTACGCCGGCAACGCATGATGATGCAACGGCAGTCCGATCGAATTAGTACCGAAGCTAAGCTCTTTCTCCGCTTCGCCGAGATGTGGGCACCGTATGGAGGCCCACCGGCCGCGGACATTTTTGAGACCTTTGGCATGACACCTGGTCGGTTCCACGAAAAGCTGCGCGAATTTATCGACCGATACAACGCCTCGATTCAAAGTTACTAAGCCGCGGCACCGCTCCTTCTGTCACCAATATGCCCATCACCACATCAAGTTCCTCACCAGATTGCGCTCTGCCATGAACGGTCTCCGAACCCCAGTCGCCACCAGCCCTCGCCTGCCATCCCTGCGTGATGCAGACCAACCTGCACTTCGAATCGACGAAAAACCCACCGTAACAGTCGATATCCCCGAAATTGATACTCCCAGCGACCTGACCAGGTTCATTGGCCGCCGAAAGGAATCCGCAGACGTCCGCAGCCTTCTCGGCACTGCCCATCTTGTGACACTGATCGGCACCGGCGGAGTCGGCAAAACGCGGTTAGCGCTCAGATCTGCCCGCGGCAGCCGGCGCGCTTTCCCCGGAGGCGTGCACTTCGTCCAACTCGAACAGGTTCGAGATCAAGCGCAGCTTACAAACGCGGTGGCAGCAGCGTTGGGGTGCGCCTCCTCTGTCGATTCGATGAGCCAACTCGCGTTGATACTCGGTTCACAACGAACGCTTCTCGTGCTCGACAGCTGTGATCACCTCACCGGCGACGCCGTTTCCGCGGTCACCTCACTTCTTCAGTCCTGTCCGCATGCGCGAGTTCTCGCAACCAGCAGGCAACCCCTCGGAGTATGCGGCGAAGCCGTGCTACCGATCGATCCGCTGCCGTACCCGATCGCGGGATCGGCGCCATCGTTGATGCCCACAGAAAGCTGTGGCGCAATCGCCCTGTTCGCTGACAGAGCTAGGGCCGCCATTCCCACCTTCGAGCTCACGGACGACAACAGAGACAGCGTAGCGAAGATCTGCCAAATGCTCGACGGGTTGCCGTTGGCCATCGAACTGGCGGCGGCAAAGCTGCGATCGATGTCGGTGCAGCAGATCCGCGCACGCCTCACCGATCCGTTCAGCATTCTGGCTTCTGGAAACCGGGCTGCGCCGCAACGGCAACAGACGTTGCACAAGTGCATCGCGTGGAGCTACGTACTATGTACGCCGAGGGAGCAAACTCTGTGGAATCGATTGTCTGTCTTCACCGGAAGTTTCGACCTCGAGGCTGCCCATGAGATATGCGCATCCGAGTGGTCACCGGATGAGGTGATGGATGTTGTAGCGGCCTTGGTTGATAAATCCGTGCTCATCCGCGAGGGCGACGCGAGTGTTCGGTATCGGATGTTAACGGTTCTTCGGCACTACGGACGTCAAGAACTTGGCTATTGCGGCGATCTCATGGCCTATCAACGCAAACACCGCCAGTGGTACCAAGATCTGGCCCTTCGGGCAGACGCCGATTGGAACAGCCCGAGTCAATCCAGCTGGATCGAGCGTTTGAGTCACGAGCAGGATAATCTGCGCGGGGCACTGCTGGGTAGCTTGGCGGAGCCGAGTGAGTCGGAAGCGCTGTTGAAGACAACATATGCCCTTCACCGCTGTTGGATTGCCTGTGGGCAGTTCGGTGAATGCCGCAGCTGGCTGAGTAAAGCTCTAGCCCAATCGCAGGGTTTGTTCTCCATTCGCCGAGTCGCCGCATTGTGCGCGAACGGTGTCGTCGTCGCGGGATTCGGTGATCTGGCAGAGGCTACCGCACTCGTCGATGAAGCTCGTCACATCTGCGAAGAGCATGTGCCGAGCAAAGACGCTCATCATCTTCTTTCTTACGCAGAGGGATTCGTAGCGTTGTTGTCAAACAACTTTGGGTCTGCCACCGAGTGCTTCAAGAGCGCTCTCGATGACCACCGCAGCTCCCGAGAACGAATCGAGCTTCTGTTCGGTCTAGCCCTCTCGACTGGTCTCGGCGGTGATATTCGACAGGCTGTCACCCATCTCGAGCGAGGACTGTCTCTCGCCACCGCCGACAACTTACTGGCAGAACAGTGCTATCTCCTATGGGCACTCGGATTTGCGCTCTGGCAAACTCATCCCGACAAGGCCACGGAGGCGCTCGAGAAGTGTTTACGCCTGCTTCGAGGCACACAGCTCCCGCTGGCCGGTGCCTGTGTGGAGACTTTGGCTTGGATTGCCGGAGCCGGACGGTCGGGTCAGCACGGAGGGGTGCTTCTAGGTGCCGCCGCGCGCCTGCGGACTTCGATGGGGCAATCGTTGGGATCACTGCCGGGCATCGAAGAGCACCACGAGAAGTGTCGAGATCTCATGACGTGCACGCTCGGCGAGCAACCTGCCAATGCTGCAATCCAGCGGGGCCGCAACTTCACATGCGAGGAAGCAATCGCCTACGCCCTCAGTGAAAAGCCACCCGAACGCACGTGTCCAGTGACAGACCCCCGGACGACGTTGACTCGGCGCGAGCGTGAGGTGTCCGAACTCGTCGCTCGCGGCTTGACGAACCGGTCGATCGCCGATCAGCTCGTAATCTCGCTTCGCACCGCGCAAGGTCATGTCGAACACATCCTCGCCAAGCTTGGATACACTTCGCGCGCTCAAATCGCAGCATGGGTCGTCGAATGCCAATAGCCGCATTCCCGTCCCCCACGTGCACGGCACCCCGGCCGCACCTCGGTCGTGCGATCGCGCTCGTCGAACCGAACGGTCATCGCATGCTCATCACGATCCGGTCTGGACTGCACAGACGGATTGTCAAACTTCGATGTCGTTGCGCAACTGACCTATTCAAATGTATTCTTACCAAGCATGCGGTCTGCGGGCACAATCCCGGCCCCGACCGCTCTCGAGCGCATATCCCGCGCTCACAACCACGGAAGAAGTACACACAATGAACGAGACCTCACTGCGGTCGACTACCAGGGTCACCGATCAGAATCACGAGCAGGTAGTTTTCTGCCAGGACGAGAAATCAGGGCTGAAGGCGATCATCGGCCTGTATTCGACTGCCCTCGGCCCCGGCCTGGGCGGCACCCGGTTCTACCCCTACGCTAGCGAGGACGACGCGATCTCCGACGTCCTCAACCTCTCAAAGGGCATGGCGTACAAGAATTCCCTGGCTGGCCTTGACCTCGGCGGCGGTAAGGCAGTCATTATCGGTGATCCGAATACCATGAAGAGCGAAGCGCTACTGCGAGCGTACGGACGGTTCGTGGAAACGCTCGCCGGTCGCTATTACACCGCGTGTGACGTCGGCACCTCCAGTCCCGACATGGACATCATCGCGCGCGAGACGTCGTACGTCACCGGCCGGTCGCTCGAAGAGGGTGGAGCGGGCGACTCGTCGATCCTTACGTCGTGGGGCGTGTTTCAAGGCATGCGAGCGTCGGCTCACCACGTGTGGGGCAGCACCTCGCTCGCGGGCCGCATCGTAGGAGTGGCCGGGGTCGGCAAGGTCGGCCGCCATCTAACCGCACTCCTCATTGATGCGGGCGCCGAGGTTGTTGTTACCGATCCTTTCGCACCCGCAGTGCAGTCCCTGCTCGACGACTACCCAAGCGTGCGTGTCGTTCAGACGACAGCGGAACTGGTCGGGCAAGCTCTCGACATCTACGCACCCTGCGCACTCGGTGGCGCTCTGACCGACACAGTTGTCGATGAGCTGAGCGCACGAATTGTCTGCGGCGCGGCGAACAACCAGCTAGCCCACCCAGGAATCGACAAGCGATTGAAGGAACGAGCTATTACGTACGCTCCTGACTACTGCGTCAATGCAGGCGGAGTTATCCAAGTAGCTGACGAGTTGAACGGTTTCGACTTCGACCGCGCAAAACTCCGTGCCACAGGCATTTTCGACACGACACTCAATGTACTCGAGACCGCAACCAGAGAAGATACGACGACCGCCGCTGCTGCGGACCGCCTCGCGGAGCAACGCATGCGCGAAATTAGCCGACTGAAGGCTCTCTGGACACCGGGATCCTAAGGGTGCATAACCTCCAGGTCACCACGCGTGCTTCCACTTCGCGTTCGTGGTTCTGAGTATCAGAGCTTCTCATTGCAGAGGGAGCTCCTTCGTTACTGCCCCTCATTTCGACGTACCAGCGGGTTCTCAGTCGCCGGGCTCCTCCGCCGGCCAACTCATTAACACTGCACGTGGCTCCGTATGCATTCATTTCCTGGACTTCTCCGCCATGGCAAACGAGCGCAGACGACCTGAGCCCAGCGTGCTCGCGCGTGACTTGTACAACGACCGGATCACAGGATCCCACTACGTACCGGCATTCCGGAAAGCAAACAGATTGGACGGTGGTCTCCATCATGACTGCTTCGGCGACGGATGACCTCACTAAACCCTACGACCTCGACGATCGATACAGGCACGGCGCGGGGCCAACGCTCCTCACCGGCGTGCAGGCGATCGCGCGCTTCCTGGTGGAGCAACATGTCCGCGACACCGCTCGTGGACAGGCGATCGGGACTTTTGTCTCCGGTTACCAAGGAAGTCCCCTAGGTGGTGTCGACCGCATGCTGGGCGGCATGCAGGATGTACTCGACGAGAACAGCATTCGATTCGTCCCGGGCTTGAACGAGGAGCTCGCTGCTACGTCGGTATGGGGTAGCCAAGCAACCCTTGCGCCTGGTGCCGCCACCCACGACGGGGTAATCGGTGTTTGGTACGGCAAAGGCCCGGGAGTTGATCGCGCTACCGACACCATCCGTCACGCCAATATCTACGGTGCAAATCCGAAGGGGGGCATCGTTCTCATGGTGGGCGACGATCCCGCCTCGAAGTCGTCGACGGTACCTGCCGTCAGCGAGCGATCCCTTGCTGCCCTCGGAGTGCCCGTACTCTTTCCCCGCAATGCCCGCGAAATCATCACCATGGGTATGCACGCAGTAGCTCTGTCCCGCGCATCCGGGTGTGTGGTCGCCCTCAAGATCGTTGCCGACGTCGCCGACGGCGCCTGGAATGTATCGGCGGATGATTTCGCCGATCTGTCGATCACGGTTCCCACTGTTGAACACGGAGGACGTCCATTCGTATACACGCAACGACCGATGGCGGTCGCACCAACCAGTATCCTCGCCGCCGAGGCCGACCTCGTCGGTCCCCGGTGGAAGATCGTTCAAGCGTACGGTCCCGCCAACAAGCTCGATGTCATAGAGGTGAACCCGCCGGAGGCGAGGTTGGGCATCGCGGCCACAGGCACGACATTCGATTCGGTGCGGCAGGCGCTGATCGATCTCGGCGTCGAGGACCACCACCTCCATTCCGCAGGCATCCGCTTGCTGCGCGTCGGGATGACCTATCCACTCTCCGCTGACACGGTGAACCAGTTCGCTGCAGACCTCCACCACTTGCTCATCGTGGAAGACAAAACCGCCTTCCTCGAATCCCAGTTCCGCGAGATCCTCTACGGAGCGACCGACGCTCCTCAGATCGCGGGCAAGAAGGACTTCGAAGGCCGAGACCTCGTGCCCGCGGGGGGCGAACTGACCTCCGGACGCCTCCTTGCCCCGCTCCGACGCATCCTCGACGGGCGCGTCGAAACAAGACGCCCTCTTCCTGCGCCGCTGAAGCTAGATGTTCTGCCGCACAACCGAACTGCCTATTTCTGTAGTGGCTGCCCACACAACCGATCGACAGCCATTCCGGACGGTTCCCTCGGCGGAGGTGGCATCGGCTGCCACATTCTGGTGACCATGTCCGGAAGAGAAGACAGCGCGGTCACTGGCCTGACGCAGATGGGTGGTGAAGGAAGCCAGTGGATTGGTCAGGCAGCGTTCACCCACGTCCCCCACATCTTCCAGAACATCGGAGACGGTACCTTCTTCCACTCAGGTCAACTGGCACTGCAGGCATGCGTTGCCGCCGGAGTGAACATCACCTACAAGCTGCTCTACAACGATGTGGTAGCCATGACCGGCGCCCAAGATGCCGAAGGCGCACTCTCGGTCGCGCAATTGACCCACAAGCTCATCACCGAGGGTGTCAAGCAGATCATCGTCTGTGCCGACGAACCTCACCGGCACAACAAGCGGAAGCTCGCCAAAGGCACAAAGCTATGGCACCGAGATCGCCTCGATGACGCGCAGAGGGAGTTGCGCGAAATCAAGGGAGTAACCGTCCTGATCTACGACCAGCACTGTGCCGCTGACGCCCGCCGACAGCGTAAGCGCGGAACACTACCCACCCGTAACACTCGGGTGATCATCAACGAGGCCGTGTGTGAAGGATGCGGCGACTGCGGCGTCAAGTCGAACTGTCTGTCGGTACAACCTGTCGACACCGAATTTGGACGCAAGACCCGCATCGACCAAACATCCTGCAACACCGACTACACCTGCCTCGACGGAGACTGCCCGTCGTTTGTCACGGTAGAGCTGAACCCAGGGAAGAAGCCACCAAGAATCGCTCGCCCGACACCCCCCGCGTGCGCCGAGCCAGACCAAACAGTCGGGTCCACGACGCAGAACATTTTCCTGGCTGGAATCGGGGGCACCGGCATCGTGACGGTCAACCAGGTGTTGGCCACCGCGGCGCTGCGTGCGGGTCTCGAGGTCGAAAGTCTCGATCAGATCGGCTTGAGCCAGAAGGCCGGCCCGGTCGTCTCCCATCTCCGCTTCAGCGCCAGCGCTCTCGAACCATCCAATCGACTCACCCCCGGCAACGCCGACTGCATCCTCGCATTCGATCTACTGACCGCTACCGAGAACAAGAATCTCGCGTACGGACATGCACGCTCAACTATTTCGATCGCGTCCACGAGCGCCACGCCGACCGGCGACATGGTGTACGACAAATCCGTGCAATACCCGGACACAGAATTGTTGCTGGATAGATTGGCTGGTGCCTCGCAAACCGTGCACTCGTTCGACGCCCTCGCGGCGGCTCAGGAGTTGTTCGGTAACACCGCAGCGGCGAACTTCCTATTGATCGGCGCCGCCTACCAGGCGGGCGGCTTGCGTCTGCCCGCCGCGGCGATCGAAGAGGCCATCGGAATCAACGGCGTCGCAGTAGAAGCGAATACTTCAGCCTTTCGCTGGGGCCGTACCGCCATCGACCATCCGGCAGCCTTCAAGGAGGCCACCGCACCCGCCAACGTCAAGGACGAACCACTGGTGGCGCCGGCGCACCTCTTCGAGGACACCACCTTCGGCGGAGAAGTGCGCCGAATGGTCGAGTTGCGCGCCGCCCAACTCATCGAGTTCCAATCCACGCGTGTGGCACACGAGTACATCGAGCAGATTGAACTGGTGTGGGCGGCTGAGCGAGAGGTGAGCGAGCGAACCGACTTCAGCGAGGCGGTTGCTCGCGGGTTGTTCAAGTTCACGGCGTACAAGGACGAATACGAGGTCGCGCGGATGTTGGTCGATCCGGCATTTCTCAACGACGTCAAGGCTCAAGTGCCGGCAGGCGAGAACCTGACTTATAAGCTCCATCCGCCGATTCTGCGAGCGATGGGGCGCAAGAAGAAGATCGGGCTGGGACCGAGATCACACTTCGCCCTCAAAGTATTGGCGAAGGGCAAGAGACTGCGAGGAACGAAGTTCGACCCGTTCGGATACGCCCACGTTCGCAGAGTCGAACGGGAACTACTTACTCAGTATCGACGCATGGTTACCGACCTCGCCGGCACTCTCGATCGGGTCGGATACGACAAAGCCGTTGAGATCGCCCAACTACCCGACATCGTTCGTGGGTACGAAGACATCAAGCTCCACAACGTCGAGTTGTATACCACTCGGCTACTTGAACTCGGGATGCACCAATACCTTCCACACCGCGACGGGGAGCGAAGTGATGCCTAGCCTCGCAGCCGCGGAGACGCCGCGGAAGTATGGGATGCCGACATTTGGAACGGACCCTCAACTCGAGACGTACTCGATTGAGTGCAGTGATACCGCCGACGTAATCCCGCGCCTGACAACGCTCTTCTGGCGACACAGTGTCGAGTTGCAGAACCTGTCGACGTGGAAATCGATACGGTCCGACGGTAGCCAAGGCATGGTCGTTACTTCTCGAAGACCGGCCACCCTGACTGACGAAGCATTGGTCAAGCGGATCAATCATCTAGTCGGTGTCGTCAGGGTTCGACGGGAGACGTTCGAGGAGAGTCTCAAGTTCAAGGACGTCACGATCGAAGTGTCCGCGACGGGATATTACGTCGATAAACTCGCAACCCTGGGATACGAGTTCAACGCGACTCCGCTGCGGTACTCGATGAAGTGCATCGTGATGCAGTTGTTCGACAGCGGGAAGCGGATCGACGAGTTCCTAACCCGATTGTCGAAGCACATCGACTCACGCATGACGGGAGAGGTCAGGGTCTCGTCCTCGCAACGGCCAGCGCTCGTGCTCCTGAGCCGAAAGGCCCTCGGTGGGTAGTCCGACACCGAACACAACGGCGCACGATTCACCTAGTACATCTCGAAAGGCACCTCCGTGCGCATTGTTCTGACGGGCCCACCCGGCGCGGGTAAGGGCACCCAGGCACAGTTGCTCTCGCAGACACTCGGCCTCCCACACATCTCCACCGACGACCTGTTTCGCCACCACATTTCCGAAGGCACCGAGCTGGGGATGAGGGCGAAGTCTTACATCGATGCCGGTGAGCTGGTTCCGGGCGAGGTCACCATCGACATGGTGCACAACCGGCTGATCGAAGAGGACACGCGGTCCGGGTTCATCCTCGACGGCTTCCCCCGAACCGTTCAGCAGGCGATCGCGCTCGATGAAATCCTCAACGAACAACTGAACCAACTCCGGGCCGCACTCGATTTCGAAATTGCCGAAGAAGAGGCTCTCATCCGCATGCTCTCCCGCGGCCGCGGCGATGACACGCCGGATGTCGTCCGCCACAGATTGCGCCTCTACAATTGTGAAAAGCAATCGCTCCGCGACTATTACGCGCCTATCCGCGTCACCGTGCGTGCCGAAGGCGAGGTCGAAGAGGTACGGGCACGCACCGTGCATGCCCTCAGTGAACAGATCCCGCTACTGCAGTACTCAGAGCCGAGGTAGTACCGAGGCTGACCGCGCACACTTGCAACCACCTGAGTCGTGCGGATGTTTTCTCTGTACGACTAGTCGCCTTCGTGGGTCTCGCCCGAACCTGTTCCGCATAGTTCCTTTCGTGCGTGAATCCCGATATTCCTCTGAACCCGCACGACCGTCGGCGGGACCACTAACCGTCCGCAGTGACACAAGGAGTCGTAGGCCATGACGTCCACACAGACCTCCCTCCAGGATCTCCAGATCCCTGACGCTCGCGATTGCCCCATGTTCGTCGACGGTGCGTGGGTCGAGGCGCTCGGAGGCGAGTGGAGTGGCGTGACGACCCCGATTCTGCGTGAGCACGTCATCGGCCGGGTGCCCAGCTCCGAGGCCGCCGACGTGGATCGGGCGGTCCAGGCCGCGCGCCGCGCGTTCCCGAAGTGGCGGTCCCAGCATTTCACCGCACGCCAACGTGTTCTCGGGAAGATCGCCGGCGCGATCGAGAGCCGATCCGAGGAGCTCGCCCGGCTGACCGCCCTCGACACCGGGAACGCGCTGCGTACGCAGGCCCGCCCGGAGGTGCTCACCCTGGCGAATCTGTTCCGGTTCTTCGCCGGCGTCGCGGGCGAGATCAAGGGCACCGTGCTGCCTGCCGGCGACGACCAACTTCAGTACACCCGACAGGAGCCGCTCGGCGTCGTCGGCTGCATCCTGCCCTGGAACTCGCCGCTGATGATCGCCGGCTTCAAGATCCCCGCAGCCCTCGCGGCCGGTAACACCGTCGTCGTCAAGGCCTCCGAAGACGCACCGCTCAGCGTTCTGTTGCTCGCCGAGATCTGCGCCGAATTTCTGCCGGCCGGTGTGCTCAACGTGATCACCGGCAGCGGCGCGGTCGCCGGCGAAGCGCTGGTACAGCACCCGGGCGTCGACAAGGTCTCGTTCACCGGGTCCACCGAGGTGGGGCGCCGGGTGGCCCGCGAGGCCGGCGGTCGGCTCGCGCACGTCTCGCTCGAGCTCGGCGGGAAGAACCCGTCGATCGTGTTCCCCGACGTCAACATCGATGACGAGTTCATCAACCAGCTGCTGCTCTCGACCCGCGTGCACCGGCAGGGGCAGAGCTGCACCGCCGGGTCACGGCTGTTCCTGCACCAGGACATCTACGACGAGGTACTCGGTCGTTTGGTTGACTCCCTCGCTGCTCTCGAGGTCGGCAACCCGTTGTCGGAGTCCACGGACATGGGCGCCATCATCAACGACAAGCAGTTTGCGTCGGTATGCGGATTCCTCGACGACGGCCTCAGCTCGTCCCAGGTCTCGGTGGTCCTCGACGGTGCGCCCGCGAAGGTCGGCAACTTCGACGGTTACTACATGGGCCCGACCGTGTTCTCCGGCGCCGACAACTACTGGCGCCTGTCTCGCGAGGAGATCTTCGGGCCCGCGCTCGTCGCGATCCCGTGGACCGAGCACTCCGATGTCATCGAGATGGCCAACGACTCACACTACGGGCTCGCCGCCTACGTCTGGACCCACAACCTCGACCTGGCCCTCAACACCGCACACGCCCTCGAAACCGGGTGGGTGCAGGTCAACCAGGGCGGCGGACAGATGGTCGGCCAGTCCTACGGCGGCTACAAGCAGAGCGGGATCGGACGTGAAGTATCGGTCGAAGGCATGATCGCCGGATTCACCCAGACCAAGCAGGTGAACGTGCGCCTGCGTTCGATCTGACACTCGCCGAGCGCGGTGCCGCAGGTACGCCCGGCCGGTGGGGACGGGTTCCGAAGATCGTGCCCACCGGCGGGTCCCACCTGATCGTCGATCGCCACCCCCGCACCGCGGGGTGGGGGTGGCGGTGGTGAGCCCTTCCTCTCTACCCCACAGCGAGCACGCAACACGGAAAATCGGAGTCGTTGACCGGCGACACCGTTGACGTCTCCTCAATTCTCGCCGCGCTTCTTCAACCAGGACGGATCAAGACATGAATGTGGGACCTCTCAAAGACATGCTTGTCCTCGATCTCTCGCGGGCACTCGCGGGACCCATCGCAGCGATGATGCTGGGAGATCTAGGCGCCCGGGTCATCAAGGTCGAAGCCCCCGGAACCGGCGACGATTCGCGTACGTGGGGGCCGCCTTTCGTCGGACCCGAGCACGATCCCCATTCGTCGTACTTCATGTCGGCCAACCGGAACTAAGAGTCGATCGTGCTCGACCTCAAGAGCGAGCACGGACGCGACGCCCTGCGCCGGCTGATCCAACGCGCCGATGTGCTGATCGAGAACCTGCGGCCGGGCGCATTCGACCGTCTGGGATTCTCGGCACCGGTCCTCGAGGATCTCAATCCGCGGCTGATCACGTTGTCCATCACCGGGTTCGGCCACGACGGTCCCGAGGGCTCGCGCGCCGGGTATGACCAGATCGCCCAGGGTGAGGCGGGTCTGATGTCGATCACCGGAGATCCGAAGGGGGAACCCACCCGCATCGGCGTGCCCATCGCCGACGTGCTCGCCGGCGTGCACGGCGCCACCGGCGTGTCCGCCGCCCTGGCCGGCCGAGAAAAGACCGGGAAGGGGATGGTGGTGCGCACATCTCTGCTCGCGGCCGCCATCAGTGCCCACACCTTCCAGGGCACAAAATGGACGGTCGGCGACCAGGTCGCCCAGCGATCCGGCAACCACCATCCGCAGATCGCCCCCTACGGCAGTTTCCGGTGCGCCGACGGTTATGTGCAGATCGCGGTCGGGAGCGAGACGATCTGGAAGAAGTTCGCGCCGGTCGCGAACCTGAGCTCCGCCGACCCACGCTTCGCCGTGAACCTCGATCGGGTCGGCAATCGCGACGAGCTCATCGCCGCGATCGAAGCCGACTTCGCCGACCGCACCCGCACCGACGTGCTCGCTGTCCTCGAGACGGCCGGCGTTCCCGCGGGATCGATCCGCACGATCGACGAGGTCTACGAGTGGGAGCAGACCCGCAGCCAGGGTCTGGTGGTCGAGGTGGACCACTCCGTCGTCGGCCCCGTGCAGCTACCGGGACCGTCGCTGCGGATGGAAACCGCGCACGGCCAGTCGCTGGTGCGATCCGATCACGCGGCGCCGCCCGCCCTCGGCCAGCACACCGACGAAATCCTCGCCTGGATCGATGCCCGCTGCGATGGCGATCAGGCCCCCCACGAGCACGGACACACGACCACCAGCCGGTCGTGAACGAGGCGCCGTGGCCTCGAAGAACGTGTCGATGCGGGTGGATCTCGAGTCGGCGCCGCGTGGATGGCGCAGTGGGGAGTTTGCGCCCGCCGCGCCGTCCACGCATCCATCCAAACCTGACTCTTACTGGTGGAGGAACTGAAATGGGAGGATGTCCCGAGTTCCGTGGAACTTCGGTGGCGGCCCGATGAGCATCAGGCTGCGTTCACCTGATCATTGTGTACCACAGGTCCGACAGGTTT
>NZ_JBHXWI010000079.1:0-35838 GCF_042671975.1 Rhodococcus sp. NPDC127593
GCCGTCCCCACGCCCACCCAACGACGGGCCTTCGAACTCCTCGACACCACCATCCCCCACACGGTCAGGTAGCCAGAACAACCACAACCGAAAACAACGAACCCCCAGCTCAACCGGGGGTTCGCTCGTTCTCATAGCAGTAACTTCGGGCTAGCGGTTCTCGCACCGCTACGGGAGTGCGCGGCGGTGGCCGGGTGGCGGGCGACCCTCGAATGAGGGCTGGGCAGAGGAAGTTATCCCCATACCCCGTTGAAATCGGCAGCCGGATTCGGGCACCGTATGCACCTCACCCCGACCGGCGTGTATTCCTCGGAGGCTGCGCGTGGCATCCCGGAACCCGCACCGACGGGGGAGTGTCCGAGCCCGCCTGCGACAGATGAGGTGCCCATGCCCACAAGACATTCGAGAGCCCGCAGCCTGGTCGCTCTCGTTGCGTGCGCGACCGTCGCTGGCGGTGGCGTCGCAGTAACCACCCCCGCGATCGCCCACGCCGACACCACCGGCTGTGCGGCAACGTTCAACCTGCTCATCCCCGGAACCTGGGAAACCGATGAGACCGCCGACCCCACCCATCCTGTCGGGATCCTCACACCGGTCGCCGACGCCATCACCGCCGCCCACGGTGACCGGGCGAAGGTCTACACCCTCCCGTACATGGCCCGAGCATTCGACAACGGCCACACCTACGCCGACAGCAAACTCGACGCCCTCACCAACGCCACGGCGGTGCTCACCGACGTGGCGAACACGTGCACGAACACGAAGTTCACGATCACCGGCTACTCCCAGGGCGCCGACGCCGCAGGCGATCTCGCCTCTCGGATCGGCAACGACCACGGGCCCGTACCGGCCGACCGTGTCCTGGCCGTCGGCCTGCTCGCCGACCCCGGCGCCGGCACCCCAGGTGCGGCGATCGTCGGTCCTCGCACCTCCGGACAAGGTATCGCTGATCCACGCCCCCAGGGCATGGGAAAACTCTCCGGCCGGGTCGCCTCGATCTGCGATCCCGGGGACCTGTACTGCTCGATCCGCAAGGGCGACAACCCACTACTGGGCTCGCTCGGGTCGATCCTGTCCAAGACCTCCAGCACGAACGGCAACACCAGCAACACCGGCGACACCGACGGAAACGGCAACGCTCAGCTGGCCACCGCGCTGACCTCAGACTTTTCTGCGGCCGACTTGTCGGGACTGGGCGCGAATGTTGCCGCACTCGGACAGCAATTCGCCGAGCCGAACGTCAATGTCGGAAGCGTTGCGGCGACGGCAAAGTCCATCGCCACCACACTCGCCCCGATGGCCGATCTGATCGACTCCGGGACCGCGCACGCCGCCACCCGGCAGCTCGCCACCGCACCGGCGGACAGCCCCGAATACAGTGCCTCCGAGGTGCTGTCCAAGGCCGGGGCATCCGATCTGTCCGCTGCACTGAACACGGTGACGACGATCGCCGACACCGCACGGAAACTCGCCGATTCGGGGACCACGACCGTCGCCGCCACATCCGCGGACGCGGCGCAGCTGTCGACCGCGGCCACCACCCTCGGCGGCCAGGTAGCCCCGCTAACATCGACTCCCGCCGATGCACTGTCGGCGGCCTCGACTGTGCTGTCGGTACTGAAACCGGCCACGGTGGTCGATCAGATTCTCAATGTCGCGACCGGGGTGACCGCGCTCGACGTCCCGGGAATCCTGAACAACCTCACGGTGCTGCCGCAGAAGGTCGCCGCCCTCGACGCCCACGGAGCACACCAGGTTGCCGGGGAGCTGAACAACCAGTTCTCGCCGTTGGTGAAGATGGCCGCGGCCGTGGATCTGCGCTGGGTCTCCCAGGTGCTCTCGGTCATCCCGGACCCCACCGGCTACACCCAGATCGCCGCCCTCGTCGCGTCGATCCTGGGAGACGTCGACGTCATCCGGCTGGCCACCCTGATCGGGCGGATCCAAGAAATCGCCTGGACTGCGGTGGAGAAACTGCTGCCGCCCCCCGGACAGGCACCTGACCCGCTCGGCGCCGGGGCGGCGATGGTCGGCCTGCTGCCCGTCGGCCTCGACCTGGCCTCGGTGGCGGTGAACATGCTCTCCGGCAAAGCCTCCAAGACCCCACCGGAACTACTCGGCAAACCGTCGACCGCGGCCACCACCATCAGCGCCCAGTCGCAGAACCTCGACCTGCCGGCGCTGACCGGCTCGCTGACGACCATGGCCCAGTCACAGGGCGCCGAGGACCTGACCGCCCTGGTCGGCGAAGGCCTGAAGGCCGCGAGCTTCTTCACCTCCGGCGCCCACACCAACTACAACGCCCTCGTCGTCGACAACGCCGGCCGTAACGCCATCAGCTGGCTGTCCGACTGGCTGAATATTCAGATCGGACGTGCAATATGACCTCCCGCGCCCACAACCCGGCCGCCCGCTGGACCTTCTGCCACCTGTGTCATCACCGCGGCTATCACAGCCGCGCGGACGCCAAAGCGGTCCGCAAACGACATCCCGGTGAGAAGGGACTCGCCGTCTTCCTCTGCCCGCACACCCCGGGGCTGTTCCACATCGGGCACCGCCCAGAAGCGCTGAGCAGCGGGCAGATCGATCGGGAACGGCTGCGCAACCAGGCGGTCCGCACCGCGGAAGGTCACCAGCGATGACCGCCCCGCCATCGTCCTGTCCGACTCACCAGAACTGACTGGGGCGGTGCCCGCGCCATCGCCGCCGTCGGTGCAGTGAGGCTCCCGTCTGAACGCCGAATAGCCGTGCCTGAACTGGTCATTGAGGTCGGTTCGGGGGTGGTTTACCGTGGAGGGTGCGGGCCGTATCCCGTCGGGTCGAGACTTTGGCATCCGGGATACGACTCGTCCGGGGTTACCCGAGGTGGCCGATCGGGATGTCGGAGAGGTCGACGCACCGGCCAGCGAATCGAGGTACCCGAGTTCTATCCTCGCCGGATGCGGTAGGCGGTAGGCGGTAGGCGGTTGACCATGACCGGGGGCGTCGCATGTGTGCGGTCCGCGCCACCAGATTCGTCGGACAGATGCGGTTTCAGGCAAGCGGACAGGCGGGTGTGGTGGACTGGAAAGAGGTGGTATCCGGGCCCCGAGCTGGAAGGTCGCCGATGCGCGCTCTAGCGGTTCACCGTTCCTCCGCCGTGGGGGCCGTGGCGTCCGTGGCCATCTCAACCCTCCTGCTCGGCTCGCCCGCGGCAGCGATCCCGCTTCCACCGCCGGTCCCGGTCGCATCGACCACGGCGTTTGCGGTCCCGGTGACGTTCCGTTCGGGGTGCGGCGTGGGATTCCGGTGTTACGTGCCGACGCTGGCGGTCATCACGCCATCGGCGACGGCGCAGGCGCCCGGGATGGTGACGTTCACAACTGGGCCGCCGTCGACCATCTTCATCACGTGGATCGACTGCATCGACGTGACGGTGAACTGGAGAAACCAGACCACCGGCGAGATCGGCACGACCGAGATCCGCCGCGTGCCGCCCGATTACAGCCGGGCCCAGGCACCGGACGAAGGGTGCCGGTATATCCCTGCGACGGTGTCCACCGGCGGCGGCATCGTCACCGCGACCGCCGACGTCGTGGCATCCGCCCAGCGTTCGGGTGATCACGTCCC
This sequence comes from Rhodococcus sp. NPDC127593, assembly GCF_042671975.1. Lineage (NCBI taxonomy): Bacteria > Bacillati > Actinomycetota > Actinomycetes > Mycobacteriales > Nocardiaceae > Rhodococcus > Rhodococcus sp. NPDC127593. Next base: position 3,610 of record NZ_JBHXWI010000079.1, read on the forward strand.
CGTCAGCTCCGGGCTCGGCGTCTTACCGGTCCCCTAGACAGCACCGGGCTGGCCGAGGATCCCCCAAGTAGGGCAGGCGGCGGCGGACGCCTGGGCGACGCCCAGTCGGTTCGCGCCTGGCGCGGGCGAACTCCCCGTGCCACCAGTGCGGACTTGTCACGGGTGGGGGCTTGGCCGGTAGCCCTGATCCGCCAGCCATCGGCGTCGGTGAAACTCGTCCGGGGCGTGGGCGAGCACGTCTCTGAACCGGCCGAACGCGGTGGCTGTCCCGGGTGTACGACCAAGTCTGCTGGAGCACGCTCATCCAGCCGCGGTGCCCGGCAAGTTGGTGTCCATCAACATAATTCACTGTGTCAAGGCGAATCCGCTCGGATTCGGGCAGGGGTGTTACCGAGAAGATTCCGGCCGATGCGCGAGACGTGTCTCCCACTCGGCAACCGATTCGGATGTGTTTGCGTGTCGTTCCGACGATGCCAGAGGGGGATGGGCGTCGATCGCGGAATCCACTAGAGCGTGGGCGACGGTCAGCACACTGAGATGGTGACGGCGCGCGACTTGGAGCAGTTCATCGGATGCCTCGGTGTGGCCGCAACGGCGTAGTGCGATGAGGATGCCCTCCGCCAGCGCCAGCGTTTCTCCTGCGTCCACCGGGTGGTCGGCACCCACCCGAGCACGTCCGATGCTCTCGTTGTGTTCGGGCACCGTCGACATGGGCGTCATCTCCGCGTTGTGGCTTCACTTCGTCGACCCGCAAATTGGGCCTGCGACTCCCATGAGGCGTACCCGAGCACGGGGGCATTCACACACGGGAGGATCGGGCGTGCTTCTTCCGGGACCTGCCGAACGTCCGCCGCCGGCGGTGCCGCACACCATTCATGGTCGCGGTATCGGTCATCGACGCCATGACTCTCCTCCTCTCCGAGCGTCAGGGAACCCGGACACTCGCGAGAATGTGTTGTGGAGCGCTCCACGCCGTGTCCTGTGTGGCAATGACCCGGGACGAACCCTCGCTGGCGCAGAAGTGGGCAGTCCTCGTCGTCCCGGCTGATCCGGCGATGACTTTCCGGTACTTCCAGTACGGTCATCTGGTCCGTACCGAAGGTCTCGAGGAGTGGAATCTGTGGCACGCAAGGTCGTAGTTGAGCTGACCGACGATATCGACGGCACCATGTTTGGTGAGGACGGCGAGACCATCAGCTACGCCGTCGACGGCGTCGAATACCAGATCGACCTGAAGGACGAGCACGCCAAGGAACTCCGCGAGACCTTCGAGTACTACATCGCCCACTCCACCCGGCTCGGCGGCCGCAAACACCGCGCGGACCGGCAGGTCAACCCCGCGGCCGCGAAGCGCCCATCAGGCGAAACGAAGAAGATCCGCGCCTGGGCGATCGAGCAGGGCTACGAGCTCTCCTCCCGTGGCCGCCTCCCCACCGAGGTCGAGCAGGCCTTCCACGACGCCCACTGACGGGCTCACCCGCTCGGTCGGTGCGCCGCGGCACGCTGGCCGCGGTCTCCGGCGGTGACGACGAGAGCGGCGCCACACTGTAGTCGTGTCGTCGCCGGAATACTGCCAGCCGGGTCGTCGTTTGAAGAGTTTGACGGTGGCGCGCATACCCCAGGTACCACACCAGAAAAGTCGCCGCGAGCGACCACTTGCCGAGGGGACGAGAGGCGATATGGCGTCACCGTCACCCCGGACCGGGTAAGACCTACAGTGCGTAGCGTTCCCGGACGGGACGAGGAGCCGCCGACACCTGGGGAAGGTGGCGGCGGCTTTCCTCTGATCCTCTACAGGTCCTCGACCCGCACCGACCGCGGATCGACACCGAATCGCCGGCCCTTCAGGCTGGGATGGCGGAGCCCGCCGGGCGCGTACTCCCGATAATTCACATCGACCACCGTGACCGCATCCAGCCACCGGACACTGGACTGACCCTCCAAGTCTGGTGACGGCTCCCCGGCCGGGCTGGTGGGCCGTTCGAGCGCCCGGAACTCCTCCCGCAACTGGCGGCGCATTCCGGTCGTCAGCCCACTGCTGACATGTCCCACTGCTTGCAGACGGCCCTCGGAGTCGTAGGCGCCGAGTATCAGCGCGGCCACGGACCGGCTGCTGCCGACATATCCGATCGCGAGCAGCGACGAGGTCGCGCGGATGACTGTTTTCACCCAGGCTCGACTGCGTTGTCCCGGAAGGTAAATCGAGCTCGACCGCTTCGCGAGTATCCCCTCCATGCCCGCGGATCGGGCAGCGTTGAGCATGACCTTTCCGCTCTGGCCTTCCCAGAATGGTGGCACGGTGACCGGCAGACCGCCGACGTCCCGAATAATTGAGTCCAGCTCGGCCAACACCGCTCGCCGATCCAGATACGACGCCCGCATCAGGTCGGCGCCGTCCCGGACCAAAACGTCAAAAGGGAGAAACGTCACCGGTATTCGGCGTTGCAGCGGCTTCGTGGCCCGGGCTACACCCATCCGGCGCTGAAGCAGCCCGAAGCTCGGTGTGCCTCGATCGAGAACGACGAGTTCGCCGTCGAGGACGACACGGCCGCCGCCACCGAACGCAGCGGACAATGCCTCGCCGATCTCCGGGTACGAGGTGGTCACGACGTTCATGTTGCGGGTCCACAGCACCGGCTCGAGGCCGCCGCCCACCGACCCCAGGACCCGGCATCCGTCGTACTTCATTTCGAAACTCCACCGGCGGTCGTCGTCTGGGGGTGCACCGGCGGTGGCCAACATCGGCGCGATCAGCCCACTCATGGGCCGATTGTGCACTCATTTCCGCAGCTCCGGCGACCTTTCCCGGTTCTCGCATGCCTGAGTGCGGCTCGATCCCGGCCTGCTCGGCCGCCCGGCGGCATGACACCCTGACCCACGAGAGATCACACGCCGCCGACCGCCGGAAGGACCCGCGCCACCCATGACCACCTGGACCCTCTGGCTCGGCGCCGCACTGGTCGTCGGCGGCTCGACCGCCCAGATCACCCATCGGGCCTCCGTGGCCCGCGCCCTGTGGGCGCTGGCCGTGCTCGCCTTCGCGGCCGCGGCCGCCTCGGCGGTGACCGCGACCACGTTCTCGCTGCCACTGCTGTTGACTGTCATGGTCGCGATCGCGGCGACCGTCGCCCTGACCGTGATCACCCGGAAACCGAAGAAGAAGTCCGCGGCCGCGAGAAGGAGCGCGGAATGATCACCGCGGTCTGCGTGATGGTACTCGGTGCACTGCTCGGGGGATCGGACCTGGCCGACCGGCGGCGCACCCGCCTATCGGAGCGGGCGCGGATCGCCGAGATCGCGGCCGGTCTCGACAGGTTCCAGGGGCGGTGCTCGAGGACCTCGCCGAGGCACGTCAGGCGTTCCTGGACCGAGATCGCAGGCAAGGGAGCGAGGAGGCCGGGGCGTTCGCCGCGGCCCGGCACGCCGCCACGAAGATCGGTATCCCCGACGAGGCGGCGGTGTACCGCCTGGCCGACCAGATCATCGCCGAACGGGACCAGCAACCGCTGCGATAAGCCCACACGCAGCGGATCGGCCCCTGGAGAGTCGGACGGGGCATCAGTATCGGTCAGGTTTTCGCGCGCTCCCGGAGAACACACAAACGCGCTCCCGGAGAACACACAAAAGAGAAACAGGCCGCCACCCACGCCTACCAATCCGCGGAATTCCGCGGATCAGGACCGGGAACGGAATCCCGGTCTGGGCAGTGAGTGGCGACCTGTTGCTCGTCGTGATCGTCACAGTAGATCGTCGCACCGACAGAAAGCGTCGAAACGCAGGTGTCGGGGGCCGACCACCGCGAGCAAGTCAGACGATGATGCCCAGCAGTGCGTGACGCTGATTCGTCCCGAGACCGCCGATTCTCCGGGTCTCGGCGATCGACAGCTCCTCCAGGATCTGCGCCGCTCTCACCGGACCGACACCGGGAAGCGCCCTCACCAGAGCCGAAACCTTGGTCTTCTTCGCAACCTCATCGGTTTCCGCCTTCGCGAGCACATCGGAGACCGTGAGCTCACCAGCCTTGACCGCGGAGAGAAGCTCCCCGCGTGCCTTCCTGGCCACAGCGGCCTTCTCCAATGCCTCTGCACGCTGCTCGGGCGTCAGAACGGGCAATGCCATAAGAGGGCTCCTTACGATTCTGACCGGCCCAGATCAGCCGGCCTCGGATGGGATCGCGCCATTCACGTAGGCGCCGACGTAGGGCAACGCCAGCGGCCGGCGCTTCCCTCGCCGACCGCTGGCGGTGCGATCAAGGGTAACACTAGAGTCGAATATGTGTTCGAACGATGGAGGGCTGTGTACGACCCGAAACCGTGGCGGGAAGTGCGCCCACCGCGGCCGGTGACCATCGACGTCTCTGCCGCAATGGCTCACCACGGTGGCCGCGCCGCGAACGATCTGCCCCTTCGAGTCCGCGCCGAGGGACTTGACCTCGACGTCCGAGTCCCGGGGATGCTCCATGCCTGGGCGCGCACCTCCCGCGGGGAATGGCTCGCCTCGTGCACCTTCGCCATCCCCACCGGCAACAAGTTGGGGAGTCTCGAGGTCACGCACTGGTGCCCCGCAGCGGCCGTCACCGCCGCCGACCAGGACTGACCCATCCACTGCGTTCCTACCGCCCGGCGGTGGTCATTGCGTGAGGTACCCGTGACCCGATCTGCTGCACTCGGATCCGAAATCAGCCGCCTCCTGGCCCGACTCGACATCGACGGCGGCGCAGCAAATATGGCAGGTACGATCCACTCGATGACCCCGACTGGCGTTCGGACGCGCTCGCTCATCGAGTCCACAGCCACGCGGAGGCGCAGTCGGGCGTGACTTGGGGCGCGAGATGCGTGCCATCTCCTCGTCCGGGAGATCGGGCACCCTCGGAAAGGGTGCTGCCCGGATCCGCCTGACCCCGCGACGTAATTGTCCCGGGCGGTCATTAGCGCCGATTTTCACTCAGCGAGTCCACCCTCATTCGCTGGGTCTGATCATTCGAATTCGTAGCGGACCGTGCGTGCACCGAGCCATGGGACTGGGACGTTGGGTAGGTCGGCTTGGCGTGGCGGGCGAGCAGGTGCGCTGGGTATTCGCTGACTGGTCGATGACCTCAGTCAACCGTGCCCCGGTCGCGGAGATCACCAAACCAGCGCCCGCGTGTCGCCAGCTCGGCGGCCGAGCGTCCCAGAATCCTTAATGACAGGAGAGTAGTTCGTGACGGCATGAGGGTGTCCTCCTTGAAAGGCCCCGCCAGCAATCGTTCGCCATGGCCAGCAGGGATTCGCTTTGCCAGTCAGCGAGATGCCCTCATCACGTTCGTGCCGTGATCACCCGCCCCACAGCGAAACGCCTACCAGGCAACGCATTCAATCCCTCACGATGCCACGAGTGCCTCCCGAGCGACACGAAGTTCAGGCAGTTAGCGCTCCGCGAAAATCGGCGTTAGACTGATGGTGTTCTGGTGAACATCCCCCCAATTTTGTTTCCAGAACATCCCCTGTGGCCCGGCATCACCCCCCGATGCCGGGCCACACCCCTGCGGTAACGGCGACGAAAACATCCGCCCCGCGAGCGTGATTCGGCCGTATGGACCGCTACCGGATCCCTGAACGCGTGCGTGGGCATTACAGCGCGCCGTTGTAGAGTCATGCCGAGGAAAGTCCCGCACCTCCTGACGTCGTATCGCAGCCCGTCTGCCGGTCGACCCCCCGGGGCGGCGGCAACCGGACTACCCGCCGCATCGACGGGCGATGAACAGGAAGGACCCTCACTAGATGGCCAACCCGCATCGTCTGACCACCGATCAGGTCATCGAACTGATCAAGGAGGAAACCGGTACCGAGCTGTCGGTCTCGACGTTCCGCGGGTACGTCTCCCGCGGGCAAGCGCCGGCGCCGGTGGAAAAGATCGGCCGCACCCCGTTGTGGAAGCGCTCGGAAATCGTTGAGTGGGCGAACAACAGGCCGGGCCAGGGCGCGCGCACCGACATCCGTAAACCGCGCCGGCGCCGCGCCGAGTGAGCACCTTCCCTTCCTGCGACGTCGGAGACCTGGACTTTGATGCGCGCGAGGTTCGCCCACACCTGAAGGCCGGGCAGCACGACGCCAGCGGAACCTTGCGCGGGGGGAGTGGTGGTGTGCACAAGCGGAGGTGGCACATGCTCTATGTACATCCGGGCGCCGAGATGGCGTTACTGCCGCACGGGTAGGTCAAGAGTGCTTCCGCGGCTCCACGGGTCGGCCGTTCGTCGTGGGCGCCCGAACGAGCGGTACGGCGGCCGGCGCTCGAATTGCATCACCGTGACGAAAGTGGCGAGAGTTGGCGCGCGTGGGGATCATCTGGTGAAAGCCATTGGGGCAGATGGGAGGTTCTCAAAGGATTGGCGGCGGACGCTCGTCACAGGGTGTGGTGCACGAACGTGTCGTCGACATCTGACATGATGCAATCCTAGCTAGGATAGCTAGCATAATGGCCCCGGCTCGGGCTGTTCCGATAACCGGGAATCGTCACCAGCGGCTGATCATCCCCTCGCCGAGCGCACTCGGACACTGTCATCGACGGGCATCGGACCCGAAGCGGTGGGGAAGGGGCTGGGACCGCATTCATCTGGAGTCCGACCTGAGGCCAGCTGGTGGTGACGGTCATTGATCCGGTGGTCGGGTAGGTGCCGATCCAGTACTGCGGCGTGGTTCGGTACGGCCCGGATCCCTCCGAGCCGGAGTCGGGGACCGGGTGGAACGGATCGGCGAGCCCGCCCAGGTCGTCGGCGAGGATGCGCGCGGCCAGATAGGACCACTGCGCCGACCAGTCGTGGGGGTCGGTCAGGGGGCGGGTTTCGTAGCGCGCGAAGTCGGCGCGGACACCAGTGACGCACAGCGCGAAGCGCAGCAGAAGCCCGGAGGCGAACGCGGTCGCGGCGGACAGTTCGAGGGTGAGGTCTTTCTGGGCCACGATCGGCATGCCCGCGTGCACGGTGATTCCCCTGGTGGTGGGCGGCGCGAGGGCCGGCCAACGATGGCGGCGCATGCTTCATCGTCGCATCACTCGGGCCCGCGGTGTCTGTGAATTTCTTGAGAGTCCCTCCCGGCCAGAATGATTCGAGTGCGGACCTACAGCCCGGTAATCGAGCGTCGGGGTGCCAACCCGACCGAAACTGTGCTGTCGCCGAGCAGGGGCATGTCTGCTCGGGGTCCGCAGCGGCGTGGGCGAACCACGGACGGGTGGTGACATCACGCCACCACCGGAACCCCACCTGCCACGGGACCGGGCGCGCTGGCAGTGTCAGAGGGCGGCGGTGATCAGACCGGCAATGCCCGCCACCGCGACGAGCGCGAGAAGGGCCAGCGGGAAGGACCCGAGGGCGGTGCACACGAAGGTGGTGGTCAGCAGCGCCAGGCCGATGGTCACGGCGATACCCGCTTCCCAGGACTCGAGGAGCGCCGCGTCGGTCGCCGTCGGGTCGCCGCGACCGGTGTCGAGGGTGGTACGGGTGGCGGACAGGTGCGGGCCGGGGACGATGGTCACGGGTGGTGCGGATCCTTCCACGAGTCGAGGACAGTCGGTGGGGGCTGGTGCACGCGTCATAGGTACTCCAGCACCGGAAAGAGCGCGATCGCGGACACGGTGATCCCCGCGACTCCGGCGACGACTCCGAGCAACGCCCGCAACGATGCCGACTCATCGTCCTCCACGCCGGACCGGTAGGTGGCGAAAGCGCCACACACCACGGCGGTCACACCCAGGACGAACCCGAGCCCAACCACCCAGAACGACGCGATCGACAACGACCCCAGGACGATCGACACGGTGGGCAGCCGCGATCCTCCGCGCGGCCTCCGCCGGCGTTCGCGCCCGGAGGAACACCCGCCGCTGGTGAGATCTGATGGGCGCGAGGTAGCGGCGGTCATGATCCTCCTCCCGTTGCGTGGCCGGTCGTCGGTGGTGCGAAGCCGGCCGTGCCAACCGATCACCTGTCAACCACTGGCCCGACCCGGCAGCAAGAACGCTGCACCTGTGACCAGTGACTGTGGCTGGGCCCAGCAGTTTCTCGCGGGACCCTGCCACCGATGACAGAGAATTTAGCACTCTCCATGGTGGAGTGCTAACGATTTGTGTGGTCGGCATGGCGACACCGGGCCGGGATCAGGCATCGAAGTGTGCGTCGAGTTCCCGCCGGAGAACGCGCCCACGCCGTTGTCGGAGGCACCCGCAATACTTATTCCCACCAGTCCCACAGGTAACAGGAGAACAGACACATGCGTCATCGCCCCCGGGCCGCGTTCCTCGCTCTCGCTGCGGTATCCGCCCTCGGTCTGACCGGGTGCTCGGCCATCGCCGATGCCGACCCCGGTATTCGATGCGGCGCCGGCGTTGGCGAAGCTCGACACCCTCGCGGTGAAGGGCCGTGCCCCGAAGACCGGCTACACACGAGAACAGTTCGGCCCGTCGTGGTCCGACGACAACGGCGTCGAGGGCGGCCACAACGGGTGCGACACCCGCAACGACATCCTGCGCCGCGACCTGGTCGACCTGACCTACAAGACCAGTACGCGGGACTGTGTAGTGGCGACCGGCACCCTGCACGACACCTACACCGGCACCACCATCGCGTTCGTCCGCGGCCAGGACACCTCCACCGCGGTGCAGATACCACGTCGTCGCCCTGTCCGATGCGTGGCAGAAGGGCGCCCAGCAGCTCAGCCCGGAGCAGCGCCGCGACCTGGCCAACGACCCGCGGAACCTGCAGGCCGTCGACGGGCCCACGAATTCGAAGAAGTCCGATTCCGATGCCGCGTCGTGGTTGCCGCCGAACAAGGCATACCGGTGCACCTACGTCTCGCGGCAGATCGACGTCAAAGCGCTCTACCGGTTGTGGGTGACCCAGGCCGAGAAGGACGCGATGAGCCAGGTCCTGCACTCCTGCTAACCACACCCACCCCTGGGTTCGGCCGCGGGGGCAGTGGTGGACACCATCGCTGCCCCCGGCATGAGACAAGACTCATCCGACTGCGGGAACGAATGTGCAGCTGCCGGATTCGCGCTCAGCTCCGCGCTTGAGCCGCAGGCCGCCGGGCGCGGCGATGGGCTCCCGCTCCGGTGTGCTGTGCCGAGGTTCGCGGCCCCCGCGGCCGTTTACCGGGGGAGACCCCGAGAGCGGCGAGCGGACGACGCTCCTCGTCGGGCAATGCGCCGGCCCGCCATTTTTTGATCGCCCGATACAGCCACTGGCCTACCTGTTCGCCGTCGGCGGTGACATAGTTCGCGGGCACCAGCGCGTTGCCGTGCTCTTCGCGGTACGCAGCGATTTCGGTGAGCATCCGCCGCCGCTTGCTGTCGGCCGGTGACACGGCGGGAACTGGGACATCGTCATCACCGCTCCACACGAATCCGATCGCATCGAGTTGCGCAATGCGCTGGGGCGGCAGGGTGCCGAGCATGCGGGCAACCCGCTGGCGTTCTTGCCAGCGTCCCAGCCGGAAACCGCCTTCGGCGACGTAGTCGACGGGCATCACGCTTCGGGGATGACGGCGACGAAACGCGGAGTAGAGCTGCAGAGGTGAGGCCGAGGACCGGTTTGCTTGCATCGAGATCGCATCCTTGGCAGGGCCGTCAAGCGTCGTCCGGATAGTCATCACTTCAAGTATGTCAACTGGTTTGACGATCTGTCACCAAAGTCGAGCCGTGGTGGATCGAGAATTCTGCGAATTGAACGAACCTGCGGAACTCGCAGCTTCCCCGCACGAGCAGGCGCGCTCGACGGCGGTCGGCAACGATCGCAGGATCTGTGCTCGCGTGCGCCCCCCAGCAGGGCGGGCTGTGCCATCCTTGGGGCACAGTGTCGAAGTCGGGGGACAACATGACTGTTCATATATTGGTGCGTTCCACAGGTAGGCGTGGATGGGCGGTTCGATGCGATCTGTGCGAGCAGACCTTCGCCGCTGCTGTCGCCGGCCGGCCTGAGGCGGTCGCCGTCGCCGAGACGAACGGGTAGATCGTCGGCGAACGCACGTGGTGCCCGATGTGCGCGGCGGCCCACAACTCCTGCCGCACAGTATGACTCGCCGGTGCAGCTGTACCCCGAGACTGCGGTGCGGGTGTCGGGCTGTGAGGATGTACGGGAAGGTTTTGTTTCGCGTTGAAGGGAAGTGTTGTGGGGGAGCTGGGCGCGGCGGGCAAGGTGGCTGTGATGGTGTCGTACTGGTGGAGCCGCGGGGACAGTCTCGCGAATCATCAACTCGGCCAGATCCTCACCCGCGCATCAGGTGTGGACGAGCTTGACATCACCGATCCGCAGTCGATCGACCGGGCCTTGCGGATCGCGGTCGCCGCTCCCGCGGTGCTGGCCGAGCTGGACGAGTGGTGGCAGATGGTCGAAACCCGCCGGGCAGGCAACAGCACCCGCAACCCGGGACTGGTCCTGGACCAATCGATTCGCTATCTCACCGACCGGCTCGACGCCGACACCCTCACACCGGAGGCACTCAACGAATGCCGTCGACAGGTCGCCGCCGTCGATCAGACGATCACCAGCGCGAAGGACCTTCCCGAACTTGCACGCCCGGACGCCGAGATGCTCGACCTCCTCGCCCGCTACCTGGAGGCACGCTCACGCGTTCTAGCCCTGGTGTGAACCCACCAGAATGAGCCGGTGCCGGCGTGGGCCACCCGACAGGACCGGCGAAGTTCATCGGAGGAAGCTGAAGCGCGGTATTGCCTACAAGAGTGCTGTCGGCGAGTGCGGTATACGACTCGGCGGGCGGTGCAGGGGTTTTCAGGCGGTGGGCTGGCGGCGGATGAAGTCGGCCATTCCCGGGACGGTGAACGCGATGCGACCGTGTTCGGGGGACCAGATGAGCCCCTTCTTGATGGCGGAATCACGGACATCGCTGACCGCGGTGGTCGCCACACCCATGGCTGCGGCGACCTTCCCGGACCGGGGGGTGGGTTCCCCGGTTTCGGCGATGGCGCGCAGGTACCGGCGCTCCCGGTCGGTGGCGCGGGTCCACCGGGACGGGAAGAACCCGTCGTCCAACGCTCGACGGCCTTCCTCCACGGCGAGGTGGGCGTCCTCGGTATCGAAGGGGGAGGCGGGGGCGGTGTGCCAGATCGCCTTGCCGAACTCTTGCAGGAAGTACGGGTAGCCGCCGCTGGCTTCGACGACGATGTCGAGCGCGTCCGGGGTGAACGCACCCCCGTGTGCCTCGACCGGGACCCGGAGCGCGTCGGCGGCATCTGTGGGGGAGAGCGGTCCGATGGTCCGGTAGGAGAATTGCCGTTCGGCGTAGGAGCGGCTGTCGGCGAGCACCGCCGGCAGGCTGGGCAGTCCGGCGCCGATGACGAAGAACGGCCATTCTCGTTGGCTGGCGCGGTGTTGCACCGCGAGCAGGGCACCGAGCAGATCGGGGTCGAGGTCCTGCATTTCGTCGATGAACAGTCCGAACGCGGCACCCTTCTTGCCCATGACGTCGCTGATCGCTTCGACCAACTCCTCGAGGTCGAGGTCGATGTCGCCGCTGGCGGCCCGGCCGCCGAGGGCGAGTTCGATCTTGGCCGGGCCCAGGCCGACGCCGAGGGTGAACCCGCGGGCGAGGGCGACGAGATCGTCGATGACCTTGTGCAGTTGATGTTTGCGGCTGAAGCGGCGCAGACCGACGGCGAGTTCGTAGCCGAGGCGGGCGCGGACCGCGGCGATTCCGGCCTCGTTCGGTCTGGCCTCGATGTTGATCGCCAACCAGCCCTGCCGCTCGGCGTGCTCGGCGAGGTTGTTGAGCAGGGTGGTCTTGCCGACCCCGCGGAGCCCGGAGAGCACCATTCCGCGGTCGTAGTTGCGCCGCTTGCTGCGGGCGACGAGGAGTTCGAATTCCTGGCGTTCCCGGTCTCGGCCTTCCAGCGCCGGGGGGCGGAGGCCCGAGCCGGGTTTGAACGGGTTCAGCGCGGGATCCATATCGACAACTATAGACATTTATGGGAAACATTCCATAAACCCCTATAACTTCCGATAGTGGCGGAAGGCGGCCGGTCCTCCGGTCTTGCTTCTGCTTCTTTGCAGCAGTGTCGGCGGACTTCCTCCCTCGCAAGGGCCGAGGGTCCCGTAGTTCTTCGGCGGAGACGGGGCGCGGGTCGGGATCTCGGAATTCGCTCGATGAGTGACATCGAGCGTGTGGGACTGGGCTGTAGATGATGCCGACGTTCGAGTTCCTACACGGTCGAAGTGATCACCAGGGTGTCGCCCGTCGCGCCTCTACATGTCCCCAGCACCGAGGCATCCTGCGCCACCCAGGCGAGAAACTGCGCCAACGCCGCGCCACCTATGTGAGAAACGCGCCAGATCGGCCGAGGACCGACACCCGTCCCGTGTATCCGTCGCCGAAACGGAACTCACATTCGCGCGACGCATCGAATACTGGTGGGGAGTGGGGGAGTGGCAGCATAGTCGCAGTTCAAAGGGGATAAATAAGTTGTCGATGGGTGGGGAGCGAGGGGTGAAAAGCAGCACTGAAACGGGTTCAAAGACACTCGATCAGGCCGGTAGGGCGCGCCCAGGTCGGAAATGCCGGTCAGTCGTCATCGGCACCGCAGTGCGGACTCTGCCTGACACATCGGCCGGAAACCCGCATCCGCGCTCGTCTCGACCGCCTGCCCGACGACCTGCTCTCGCCCAACCGCGGCGTGGGGTCCCTGCGTCATTCTGTTTCGGATCGAAAGGCGTCGGGATGGCGATGCTCCGATCGATCGACGGCGCTCTTGTCCGGGGCCGCCACGAGAGTGCCGTCCCCGCTTCGGTCGGCACGCCTCAGGCGGCTACCGGCCGGAGACTGACCGGCAGCGGTTCAGCCGCCCCGGCACCCGACCGGTGTTGCCGCGGTACCACAAGACCGCGCGGCGCCATCACTGCCGGGCGAAGAGTGCCTCGACGAGCGCGGTGGCCGATGCGGTCTTCGCCGCCGTTTTCGTTGATGCGTCGGCGGTGGCGGTGTGGCCGGCGAGGTGCACGGTGGCGGTGAAGCGGGGTGCGTGCGCGGGACCGTGGGTGCGGAACTCCCACTCGGGCGGGGCCTGAATGTTGTTCTGGGCCAGGCTCATCAGCCAGGCGATGGGGTTGGACAGGGCCTTGGATCTTTTCGCCCCCTCCAGGTTCAATACGGTTAGCGTGGTCGTATCGTGCGGTGGCGAGGGGATGACCCCGCCAGGGTCCTCGGACGCGGGCGGAGCAGGCGGCTGCGGGTTCTGCGGTGCCGCAGGCCATTCGGGTTCCGGGTCGGGGTGGTCGCTGCCGGCCAGATGCGCGCGCAGTGCCGCCCAGAGGGCGGCCTGTTCGGCGGGCTTCTTCGCAGCCGCGGTGGTCCAGGGTCCGCGGACGCCGAGGTGGGTGGCGCGGGCGGCGAACAGTGGGTTGTGGTCGGCGCCGTTGCGCCGGGTCTCGAGATCGGTGGGTGGTTGATCGGGGTGGGTTTGCCGCCACACCGACACCACACTCGGGCTCATCTCCGGATGGGCGGCGGCGAGGGTGTCGAGGACGCGGAGTTGGATCGGGCGCCAGGTGGGGTCGGCGGCATCGATCAGGACCGCGACGTCCGGGGCAGTCATCAGGTCGGCGTCGACACGGCGGGCGAGTTCGGCGGCGATCTCGGCCCGAAGCGGCCCGGCGGCTGCGGCTTTGAGCACCTTGTGGAAGGTACGGGCATCGAGGGCGCTGAGGTCGGCGGTGGCCTGCTCGGCGACGATGCGTTGGTCGGCGTGCTTGAAGTGGTTCTTCTTCGCTTCCCGCGCGGCGCGGGTGCGCCGGTTCAGATCCGCGCCGAGGGCGGCGAGCTGGTCCGGGGTGTAGGGGGTGGGGGAGTGATCGAGGTGGGCAAGGATAATCCGCTGGTTGATCAGGTCGGCCACCCGCCGCAACGGTGAGGTGACATGGGTGTAGGCGCTGAGACGAAGACCGTAATGTCCGTGGACCGTCGGATCGTAGCTCGCGGCCCGCACCGCCGGACCACGGCATCCCACCGGGACATCGGCGGGTCACCCCCACCCGTCCTCACCCGCAGTGGTCACCCAATTTTCGTAAGAGGATCGGCAACCCCTGCTCCACACACCACAACGCGATGGCCTCGTTGGTGGCGATCATCAGCTCCTGCACGATGACATAGGCGACGGTCCGCAGTTCGGCGGAGATCGCCACGATGGCCCCGTCCTCGTTGGCTGCCCAGCCGCGGGTGAGGTCGTAGAACGCGAGGGCACCGCCGTCGCGGCGGGCAGTCAGCAGGGCCTGCGCGGCAGCATCCGCTGCGGCCAGTGGGGGGTGCAGCGGATGTGCCGGGTCGGTCAGGATGACGGGCACCTCGGCGTGATCAACGGCCGCGCACCGGCCGGCCGGAATCTGTCCGCGGCCGACGGCGGTGTCGGCCAGCCGGCCGTCGGGGGTGAGAGTGCCGGTGACCCGCAAGCTGGTCCGCCGGGAATCGGAGGTCAGAGTGGCAGCCTGTTCGGCCGTGTCGCCGAGCATCGGGATGGTGCGGCTGCGCAGGTACCGGGTCTCGGCTCGCAGGAACGCCTGCTCGTCGGCCACGGACCCGAGACCGACAACATCGGTCACTCCCGCGATATGAACCTCGACCGCCCACCCGCGGCCACCGGGGAGGGGAGTGACGGAGAAGGCGTCGTCCCGGTCCCGCGCGGACGCCGAATCGATCATCAGCAATGTGGACACGTCGGTGACTGTCGAATGCATTGTTCGCCGCACCCCTTTGGTTCTACAGGCTTCCGACGATAACCAATCTCCACTCGGGCTCGTCAGCGACGCGCCTATCGGGGCATCACCTGCTAAAACCGTAAACCGGCTTCAGGTACGGTTTGTTCACCGCGGTGAACAACGGATAAAACGGACATCGCTCGTCGCCGACGGATGTGACCCATCCGGATGGGGCGCTGCCTCGAATCACGTCTGCGGCAACCTGCGGCCCGAGAAGGGTGAGATCGCTATGACTGCTGTTTCGGACACCGCATCGAACGCTGACGGGGCACATCCACCACGGCCCGCGCTGACCCCGCGGGAGCTGGAGATCCTTCGCCTCTGGCTGCGTAGCGAAACGAAGAGTGTGGCCGCCGCCGACCTGGGAATCAGCCTGGGCACGATCAACACCCACCTGGTGAGGATCCGAGCGAAGTACGCCGCCGTCGGCCGTCCCGTCGCCGACAAGTCCGGGTTGCTGATCCGGGCGCTGCAGGACGGGCTGGTGTCCCTCGCCGAGCTCTGACGTCGCTGGTCCGGGTGGCGGACGGTCAGGGCTTCCCGTGACTAGTTCTCCCTGATCGCGTGCGGATCTGCTGACGGGCAGCGTGCGCAGCTTCTCAGGATGGATCGGTGCGCCGGGGGTTGGTCAGGTCTGGTCGTGGCGCCGTGCCGCCCGGGCATTCTCGTGCGCGACTATCGCTTCCTGCCGCTCGTGATCGGTCACCGCCTCGTTGTCGCGGTCCGATGGGGGTGGTACCCCGAGTTGTGTGGCGATCTGCGCCCACGACCTGCCCGCCGCGAGGGCCTCGATGACCGCCCGGGTGAGGAGCTCGTCGGTCCGGTCGCCACAGAAGCCGCTGGGATCGGCGCTGTCAGCGTCCACCGGCACGCTGCCCGACCCGGCCCACTCGGGGAGCGCGGAGTGGTCTGTGCATCCACGCGACTCTATCGGTCGCACCGCAATGGTGATATGCAGCTCGGGCACGTAGTCGAGTGCGACGATGGGGGTATGGGATCCGGTATCGAACACCCGGTCGGCCCCGATCCTGGTGGCGGTTTCGAGCACCGGTTGCGGGCCGAACTCGAGCAGATCGCGCAGGACCTGCGGGCCGAACACGCCAGCCTCCAGGGCACCCTGGAGGTGATCACCAAGTCCGCGCGGGACGTGGTGCCCGGCGCCGAGGACGCCGGCATCACCCGGGTCACCCACGGCCGAGGTTTTCAGTCGCGGGCGGCGACATCGGAGCTGCCGGAACTGATCGATGACCTCCAGCACCGGCTGGGCGACGGGCCGGGTGTGCAGGCGATCTGGCACCACGAAACCGTTCTCGTCGCGGACATGGCCACCGAGCAGCGCTGGCCGAAATTCGCGCCGGAAGCGGCCAGGCTCGGGGCCCGGTCGATGCTGGCGTTCCAGCTCTACACCACCGAAAACGCCCTGGGCGCATTGAATCTGCACTCGACCCGGCCGGACGCGTTCGACGACGGGACGGGTCCGGCTAGCGGATCACCATGAACGAAAGGACTCCACTGCGGTGGCAGAGGAGCCGTCGACGATGCGCTCACCGAATTCTTTGAGCACCTTGCGTTGAGTGGCTCTCAGATGGGCTCCGGCGATGGCTGCGACCGAATCGAGGTCGCCGTCTTCGATAAGTTCGACCAGTTTCCGGTGCGCGTTGAGTGCCGCGATCTGCTCGGCCTCGGGTGGGTAGTGGCCTTGGCTTTGCATGAATGTCGCCCAGGTTTGCTCCTGAACCGACCACACGGCGACGGTGCTGCGCACGAGCAGCCGCGTTGTCTGATTGGGCGCATGATCGACAAGTGCGTCGTGGAAACTGCGGGCCGTGCTCGTGAAGCGGGCCCCGTCTCCGATCACCTTCTCGGTTTCCTCAAGGTTGGCACGCAGGGCAGGTATCACCGTCTCCAGTCGATCGGCCCGAGCGGCGCATGCCACTGCGCACATCGGTTCGAGGTCGAGCAGGCTGTCGGCGAGGTCGCTCAGCGTGACCCCCTGGCCCTGGAGTGACATTGCGAGCGCGAAGGCGGAGGACGTCCAACCAGGTCGGTGCACGTGGGCGCCGCCGATCTTGCCTCGCCGCACCGTGATAAGGCCTTCCGCCTCGAGGATGCGTAGAGCCTCGCGCAACGAGGGGCCGCTGGCGGCGTACTCGGCGGCCAGTGTTTCCTGGGTAGGCAGCAGACCATCCTCAAACGTGCTCTGTAGAATTCGGCGACGCAGATCGCCGGCGATCGACTCGGCCACCCGAAGCGACGCGCCCCCGCCCGTGAGAACCACTCGCCTTGTATCCACCGTTGCCCTCATGCTCTCCTCGATGACTAACCGAAATTCTGCTCACGTGCTTCCGCGGTCCAAGCGGGGGTGGGTGCACGTTCGTCACTGACCGGACCCCCGTACCTGCGCACAGTCCGTAGTCGTAGCGTGCAGCGAACACCGGCTCACCAAACTCGATCTTCCTAGGACCAACGTGTCGAGGTGCAGCGTACTCGTGGTCATCCACGCGGGAGGCGACCACGCCCGACGAGTCGTGTCCCACTCGTCACTGATCATCGCAACCAGTATCCGTTCGGCTTGACCTTCGCGCGATCGACACCGTCGGCCGCCAACGGATTACCGACCTGCGTGTACATCAGTGCCGACGACAGGGCCTGACCACGAGCCATGTCCAAGGCTTGCCACATCGCCTTCACCGTGCCCTGGACGGCTATCGCAGGCTGAGAGGCGATGAGGCGCGCGATCTCGTGAGCATGATCGGTCAGCAAGTTCTCCTCGACGATCTCGGTGACCAGCCCAGCGGCGAGAGCCGTCTGTGCTGTCATCCGCTCGTGGGAACCGAGGAGTGCCATGCGGAGCGCGCTGGAGAACTGCATGCGGGACGCCAGCGCGATCGGCTCCAGCGCCGCGACCATCCCGTAGGTCACGTGTGGGTCGAAGAACGTGGCGCTCGGAGAGCAGATCACGATGTCGCACTCGGCAATCCAGTACGCAGCACCACCGGCGCACATGCCGTGAACAGCTGCGACCACCGGTACCCATACCCCGTTTCGCTTCGGGCTCAGAGCCACGCCGGGGTCGGTGGACTCATTCCAAGGTGACGAGGCATCCACGAACCGATCCTCCTTGGCCAACCGCTCTTTCACGTCCACTCCTACCGAGAAAGCACGGTCTCCTGCGGCGCGCAGCACGATGGCACGGACATCCTGGTTCCCGCGGACGTTCGCCCAGAACTCACTGAACTCGACGCACATCTGATCATTGAAGGCGTTCAGCGCATCGGGGCGGTTGATGGTCACGGTCGTCACACCGTCGTCCCCACTCGCCACTTCGATTGTCTCGAAGGTACGTATCATGCTCTTCGCCCTCTCTTCGTTTCTCTGTACTACATGTGAACAGACATCGTCTGATTTCAGTTGGCACCCGGAGGAATCCGCCGGACCGCCATCGACGGCTGGTGTCATCGGGCCGTTTCGCGGGATGCTCCGCTACGTCGGGGTCAGGGCGCTTGGCTCCCAGCTTCTCGTCGCAGCCAGTTCCCGACGCGCTGACATGTATTCGGCTGGTGAATTTATGCTCTCTACTGAGACGAGTCGTCCGTCGGCGTAGGACCGGATCGAGAAGCGGTCCTGAGACATCTCGCCGTGGACAACTGCCTCGTCGTAGCCCCCGGTCCATCCTGCGGTCTTCAACTTCAGATCGCCTTGGTCTGACCAAAACCACGGCACCGCGTCGTTGGGTGTCGAGCTTCCCAGCAGGGTCGCCGCCGCCGTCTTGGCTTGGTCGACTGCATTCTGTACCGATTCGAATCGTCGCTCGTGCCCCTCGCGCCTGAGTGTGGTCACATCTCCTGCCGCCACAACCAGCGGATTGCTGGTCCGAGAGAACTCATCGACGACCACCCCACCCAGTGCAAGTTCCAGTCCGATCGCCTGCGCCAGCTCGGTTCGGGGTTGGGCGCCGATGCCGACGATAACGATGTCCGCATCGAGCAGACGCCCGTCATCCAGGACCACACCACGTGCCCGGCCTTTGGCTGTGTGGACCCGCTCCACCGTGCGCTCGAGTTCGAAGACCACGCCACGTTTGGTGTGGGCAGCCAGGAGGTAGTCGGCCAGGATCGGTGTGGCTGTCCGGCTCAACAACCGGGACTGGGCCACTACTGTGACGGCGATTCCTCTCTGACGCATGGCAGAGGCGATCTCCAGGCCGATGTATCCGGCTCCGACCACGACTGCCTTGCTGATCGTTGCTGCAGCCGCGGCCAGGGTCGAGGCGTCCGGCAGAGTTCGGAGATAGACGACGCCGTCGGCGTCGGCGCCAGGAACGCGGAGGCGGCGTGGTTCGGCCCCCGTCGCGAGCACCAGGCGGTCGAACGGTAGTTCGCGACCGCTTCTGGTCAGCGCGACTCCGTCGAGGTCGATCGTGTCCACGCCGTCTCCGAGAACCAGGTCGATGACCTGCGAGGCATAGAACTCGCGGGGGCGGAAGGTCAGGCGTGAACCATCGCCGTCGAACCCGATGCCCTTGGACAGGGGAGGGCGCTGGTAGGGAAGGAACGGCTCGTCGCCTACGATCGTGACCCGGCCGTCGTACCCCTGTGTGCGTAGCGACGTCGCCACCTGGAAGCCGCTCTGGCCCGCGCCGACGACCAGGACTCCGGTGGTCATGCTTGGATCTTCGGAACGATGACGCGCAGGCCGTCCAACTCCGGCGTCAAGTTGATCTGGCACGACAAGCGACTTCCTCGCCTTCGTTCGTCGAGCACACCTTCGAGAAGCTCGTTCTCCGTATCGTCTTCCTTCGATTCGGCCGTTCCGACGACGTCGACCCAACTTTCGTCGACGTAAACGTGGCAGGTGGCGCACGACATGAATCCGCCGCACTCCGCCACGATCCCGTCGACACCGCTTCCGGTCGCGATTTCCATAATCGACGCTCCTTCGGGACCGTCGAATGAGTGCTCTACGCCTTGAGGGTCGACACAAGTGAACTGGACCATGTGGATTTACTCCTCAGTACTTCGGGGTGACGGGTGCAAACTTGAGAATGAGGTCCACTGGTCCCCCCAGCATCGGTCGCCATCCCGATGTCGTCACCGGTGCCGCAATCGACACCTGGGTTAGATGCTGCGCCAGATACTCCAGTGCGAGCTGCATCTCGAGCCGTGCAAGATTGCGCCCTAGGCAGTAGTGCATTCCGTAGCCGAACAAGAGGTTGTATTTGCTGTCGCGGGTTGGCAGGAACGCGTTGGGGTCGTGAAAGATCACCGGGTCGCGACTGGCCGCCAGCATGTTGAGGATGACCCGGTCTCCCTTCCGGAAGGCATATGGCCCGACCTCGACGTCTTCCGTCGGCAGTCGCAGCAGGAACTGCACGACCGGATAGGTGCGCAAGGCCTCCTCCATCACCGCCGGGATCGATTCGGGATGCTCGTCCAGATGAGGCCACAGTTCGTTCTCCGTGATCGCCCGGATAACGGAGGCAAGTTGATTACGCGTCGTGTCTTGGCCGGCGAACAGCAGGTTGACGATGCCCCACACGACCTCGGTGTGTGTCAGGGCGTCCTCTTCACCCTGCGCGGAGACGAGTGCACTGATGAAATCGTCTTCAGGGTCGCGCGCACGTTGGGCCACAAGGTTATCCACGTAGTCGCGCAGTGTGGTGAGTGCTGCTTCCAGGCGTGGAAACGCCGGCTGCAACGGAGATGACCCCATTAACTCCAGTTCGACAGCAGATTGTGCGAATTGATGCAGATCGCTTGTCGGCACACCAAGGAAACGGCACAAGACCTGCATCGGGTACAACCGCGTGAAGTCCTGGACCACATCCATCGTCCCGGCCTTCAACGGCTGCTCGAGCACGTCCCGAAGGACCTCCTGAATCTGACCGCGTTGCTCGCCTACCTGCCGGGCACCAAATGCCCGGGCAAGAACCTTACGCACAGGATCATGGCGCTCTCGCGGCATGTTCAACAGCAGTCCTTCACTCACGAAGTCGAGAAGGATGGGCGGCGCAGACCGCTGGCGGAAGTGCGCGGTGTCCGCTGTCTGCAGGCGCGGATCGCCCAATACCTCTTGGCACAGGTCGTACGACAGGATTTCCACGCCGCGATGACTTCGCGCGAGCGGCGACTCAGCCTGCAACTTTGCGAGCACCTCGTAAGGAGCGGACTGGTACTCGGCACTGCGCACATCCAGCGGCGACAGGGTAGCCGTATGGGTATCGATCTGGAATTGATTCGCTGCCACGGCGGGCCTCTCTGTCTGACTAAACTTATAAAACATTTTTGTAATAAAGGCGTCGGGTCACAAGGATGGACCTAGGCCCTCAATCGGACCGGCCAGTCTTGCTTCTGCCGGACGTCGGCAGGTGCTCGGGTTAACTTTGCAATGATTATATAGATTACAGACGGCGGCGGCAAGCAAAAATGGGTAGCGGTGCTCTCAGTGGTCGCATTGTCGTGATACACCCCGCCGTCAGAGGAGTCGGATGTCATCTGCGCACACGTCTAGGAGTCATGCCGATTCGCCCGCTTCCGGTGAGCACTGGAGTACACCGGGTGCCTATCGGGTCGCGGAGGGCATCCACCGCATTCCACTTCCGCTGCCGATGGACGCACTCAAAGCCGTCAACGTATACGTTATCGAGGAGGACGACGGCCTCACACTGATCGAGGTATCCGAGCTGCCCGTTGGGGTTTGAGTGAGCCGGGCGTCGAAGGTGAAGAGCATCCCGGTCAGCTTCACCATCTTGATGTGAACTCGGGTAGGGTCGCTTGTCTTTGCAGCCCACACACACGCCGTCGGGCGCGGTTGCTGAACGCGTCCGACGGGCCTCGGCTACCTACTGGGCGAGCATGCCACCATCGATGACATATTCGCCGCCGGTGATGTAGGACGCGTCATCGCTGACCAGGAACAGGATGAGCTGCGACACCTCCTCGGGACCGGCCAATCGTCCCAGCGGAACAGCTGCGACGATCGCCGCTATGGTCTCCTCCGGGAGGGTTTCAAGAAACAACGGCGTTGCAACCGGGCCAGGGTGGACCGAGTTGACCCGGATGTTCCGTGAACCGTATTCCGCTGCGGTCGCCTTCGTCAGGCCGCGCACCCCGAACTTCGCCGTGGTGTAGGCCGCATTGGGGGTCCCCGGGAGGTGTGAAAATCCAGCGACTGACGAGATGTTCACTATTGCGCCGCCGCCGGCCGCGGTCATCTCCGGCACCACGGCCCGGGTGCCGTAGAACGAGCCGTTCAGGTCGATGTTCACCGTGCGCAGGTAGTCGTGATCACTCAGCTCGGCGATCTGAGTGATGGGCCCAGTCACTCCGGCATTGTTCACCAGCACTGTGATCGGACCGAACCTGTCATTCGCTGCAACGACGACATCGGCCCAGGACGCCGGGTCGCTTACATCGTGTTTCACGAACAGCGCGTTGGCCCCCAACTCATCGGCCAGCGCGGCCCCCGAGTCCTCGTCGATGTCGGTTATCACAACATTGGCGCCTTCGGCCGCAAATAACCGTGCGTGTGAGGCACCCATTCCACTCGCTCCGCCGGTGATCACGGCTACCTTGCCTGCCAGTCTCTCCATCACAGTTCCCTTCTTGTCATCCGACGCGGGCCGTATACCCTGCGCGCCTTGTCTTTCGGTGAACAGCAAACCGTCATCGCCGCCTGGCGCGTCTTCGATGATGTTCGCGAGCCATCGCGCTGAGGCACCCGCGCGAGTGTCGTATCGATCGTCGGCGTCAAGGACTAGCGTAACTAGTTAATGTTTATATACATTAGTCTCAAAAGCTCATAACCACTAGGGAGGCAAGGTGCTCGACTATCGCGAACCCGGCGAGGTGACCGAATTGCGCCAACAGCTGCGGAAACTGATCGGGGAGCACGTGCCGCCCACATTTCTGGGCGCGTTCACGACCGACCCGGCGGACCTGGACGTGACTCAGGACTTCTGCCGCGCGCTCGGTGGGGAGCGCTTGCTCGCAATGGCCTGGCCGGAGGAATACGGCGGTCAAGGCGCGAGCCACTGGGAACAGACCGCTTTCCGAGAAGAGATGTGGGCTGCCCACGAGCCACGCGGTGCCCAGTACATGGGCATCAATTGGGTGGGTCCCATCCTGATGCGCCATGGCACAGCCGATCAGCGGGAACGGCACCTTCCCCAGATCGCGGCGGGGGAGGTCATCTGGGCGCAGGGCTTCAGCGAGCCCGACGCCGGCTCGGACCTTCCCGCTCTACGGACCCGTGCCGTTCGCGACGGAGCGGGTTGGCGCATCAACGGACAAAAAATATGGACGTCGTACGCGCGTATGGCGCAGTGGTGTTTCCTGCTAGCGAGAACCGGACCCCAGTCGAGTCGACGACACGGCATCACGGTTTTCTTGGTCGACATGAATCAGTCGGGCGTCAAGGCTAGGGCGATCGACAGCATGTTAGGAGAACATCACCTCAACGAGGTGTACTTCGACGACGTGTGGGTTCCAGAGCAGAACATACTCGGAGAGGTGGATGACGGATGGCGGATTGTCAAAGAAGTCATCGCGTTCGAGCGCGTGGGCATCGCCCGTTACGCGCGCTGTGAACGGCTGCTGAGCTTTGCCCGAAACGAGCTGCGGGAGAAGTGGGAAGAGCTTCCGGCAGCACTACGTGCGCGGTGGGCGCTGGCGCTCGTGCACTGTCGACGGGCCCATCTGCTCGCCTACAAGGTCGTCGACGCGCAAGAGCGCGGAAGCGTCGATCCAGCGGACTCGGCGGCATACAGGATAGCGGTCACCACACTGGATCAGGAGGTCGCAGAAGTGCTGATGGACATGGTGGGCAACTGGGCGCTCGGCACTCCAGACAAAAATCGAATTTTCGAGCGTGAAGTAGAAGACCACTGGCGATACGCGCAGGCATCAACCGTTGCGTCAGGGTCTCTCGAGATGCAGCGACAGACACTGGCGAGGACACTGCGATGATCGTGAGCCAATTGACACCGGAAGCACTCGGCTTGGCCGACGTTGTGCGCGCACAAGTGAAGCAGGCAGGCGGAGTGGATCTGCTCCGCCGAGCCATCGATGATCCGTCCGCGCGCCGCCACGTCCATGCACTGTTATCGGCAGCCGGCGTGTGGGAGCTCGACCCACTGGGCGACGAACGAATCGAGCTCGAAGCGGCGGCAGCCGTCGCCCAGGTCGCCGGTGAATTCGCTCTGCCCTATCCTGTGGCCGAGCGCCTGTCGCGCGCGCCAGGCAGCGAGGGCACTTTACTTGTCTCCGTTCGCGAGGGCCGGCAAGTCGCCAACCATGCTGACCTCGAGCTTGCGTGGACCGCAGTCGACCTGACCGGCCGGGCCTTCGAGGTAGTCGGGGCCTCCGGTCGACTTTCCACCAAGCTCGGTCCGTTCGCGGCAGAAATCGAGCTGAGGCCAAGTCATCACTCGGCGCCTCGGTTGGCGGCTCTCGCCACCGTGCTCCATAGCTGGTGGCTACTGGGACTACTGCGGAGTGCCCTCGCAGACACCGTTCGCTATGCGGGTGAACGTAAGCAGTTCGGTCATGCGTTGCTGGAATTCCAGAGTGTTGCGTTCGGCATGGCCGACATGAAAGTAGCGGTCGACGGACTCGAGGAAATCGCCAAATATGCGCTGTGGTCCGTAGGGCAGGACAGCGATGGCGGGGACGCTCTGACCGACGCGCTGAGCTTGCGGGTCGCTGCACTCGAGGCCTCGCACATCGTGATGCGAGGTGCACACCAGTATCACGGCGCCATGGGTTTCACCAATGAGGTGGACGTCTCGTGGCTGTCGCGAGCCAGTCAAGCGGTCCGCCGCTTGCCGGACGGCGACAGCGTGACGCAAGAACTACTCGCTTCGATGATGAGCACCCGTGGCTTCGTCGCTGTGGGGGTACCGGTGCTGGAAGCATGACGATCGGAAGGAGCATGGTGACTGACACCGACACTGACTCGGCCGAGGACCTGCACACCGAGGCAGGTTGGGATGCGTGGCTGCGTAATCGGTTCCACGATATGGCCGCCTTTCGGGCGACGCCCGGTGACGATTTGGATACCCGAATCGAGAAGGGCGCCGGACTTTTGGGGTACCTCAATGAGCACGGCGCAGCAGGCTCGGGCTGGCCGATCGAGGTCGGTGGTTTAGGTGGTTCCGCTGTCGACCGTGCGGTCTTCTATGACGTGATCACCCGTCATGGTTTCGGGATGCCGGAGTCGGCGGCGGTGACGGAGGTGATGGGGTCGGCACTGGTTAAGTTCGCCCCAGTTCTCGCTAGCGCGTATTTTCCCGATCTGTTAGCCGGCCGCTCGCTGTGGTGCCAGGGCTTTTCCGAACCTGAGGCCGGCAGCGACCTGGCCAGCCTGCGCACCACAGCCAGGAAAGTTGATGGTGGTTGGCGGCTCAGCGGCCAGAAGGTGTGGACATCGTTGGGCCACCGATCAGATTGGTGCGGTGTGTTGGCGCGCACGGGTGCCCCGGACAGTCGTCACCGCGGTCTGACATTGTTCTGGATGGACATGCGCGCTGTTGGTGTCCAGGCCCGGCCGCTCGAGTCCCTGACTGGTGAGGACGACTTCTCAGAGCTATTCCTCGACAGCGTCTTCGTCCCGGATGGTCATGTCGTCGGTGATGTCGACGCGGGCTGGGCGATCGCGATGTATCTACTTCAGTACGAGCGGGGTATGTGGGCCTGGCAGCGTCAGTCGATCATGCATGCCATGTTGCAGGAGGCCGCCGATCGGGTCGACGATCCGCAGCGAGTTGCCGACATCATCGCCCCAGCCTATTCGGCTCTGGCAGCGGTGCGCCTACGGAGCCGGTCCACCGTGCGTCGCCTCGCTGCCGGTGAACCGCTCGGGCCCGAGGTGTCGGCCGACAAGGTGCTCCTCGGTCACGCCGAGCACGTCGTGAACGATGCTGTTCGCCGTTTGACGCCTCACTTTGAAACCTCTGATGCAGCGGAGGTGAGTAGCGTCCGTCGCGAGTGGTTCTACTCCAGAGAAGCCACGGTGTACGGCGGCGCCGTCGACATTCAGCGCAACATCATCGCCCAGCGAGTGCTCGGCTTGCCCAGGGAGGGCCATCGTGGTTAATGATCTCACCAATAGCATTCGGGCGGCGGTGCACGCTCTCATCGAGGCCACGCCAGAAGGGGTCACTACCGAAGAGCTGGTCGATTTCGGCTTCGCTGACTTGCTCGAAGAAGACCCGCAACTCGCAGTGTCAGGATTTTTCGAGGAGGCAGGCAGGATGGCCGCTGCCACGGCAGGCCTCGGCATCCTTGCACACTGGACCACATCCGACACAGTCGCTGAAAACCCCGCGCTGACGCTAGCACTGACACAGGGCCTCTACGGCGTGGTGCTAGGACCACGAGAGACCGGCACCCGATTTCTAGCTGTCGACGTCGAGAGTCGTCGAGGGTGGCTCTTCGATGCTCCCGAAAGCCTAGGAAGAAGAGTAAATGGAATTGCGCCCGCGAATGGTCTGGTCGAGGTGGCGATTCCGAACGCCGACCCCGAGACGACGCTCTCGTCCGACGTTGCCAGACGGGTCGTGGACAATCTCCTCAGGGCCGTCGCCTACCAACTAGTCGGGCTCGGCACGCGCATGCTGGAAATTAGCATCGAACACGTCTCGAACCGGATCCAGTTCGGACGGGCAATCGGCGTCAACCAGACTGTTCAACACAGGCTCGCCGATGTACACGTAGCCCTCGAAGGGACCCGAGCCGCGCTGGAGGCGACCTGGGAAGACGACGGGTCACTCCTGATCGCCGTCGCTCACAGCCGAGCCAACGAAGCAGCCGATTTAGCGGTGCGCCACAGCCTGCAAGTCTGCGGAGGCATGGGATTCACTGAGGATTTCGCACTCGCACCGTTAGTGCGTCAAACCCTTCTTCTGTCGGGGCTGTTCGATGCGACCAACCACGTCGGTCGGGAACTTCGCGCACACCTGACCAGCGCCGGTCGCGTTCCCAGACTCGGCCAGATGAGCAAAATCCGCACAGCTTGAGTTCGTGGCGAATCCTCCACGGTCGTTCGCAGCCGAACCTTTGCATTGATCCGCCTCGCTTCCGCGACAGAAGTATCGGAACAGTCCGTACACGACCCCGGCGGCAGAGACATTCGTGGGGCTGATGCTGCGATTCAATCCGAAGACGAGCCTCGTCGACCGGGCGAGCAGTTGAATCCAACAGTTGAGTATGGAGTAGAAATGATCGATGTTCCACCGTTGTTCTCTCTCGAGGGCCGCACCGCCCTGTTGACCGGCGCCACCGCCGGGCTCGGTCGGCGCTTCGCGCAGGTGCTGGTCTCGGCGGGGGCGCGCACCGTGCTCGTGGCACGCCGAGAGGAACTCCTCGAAGAGCTTGCGACCTCGCTCGGGCCACTCGCAACACCCCTCGTCGCGGACCTGTCCGATCCCGAACACGCCGCGCAGGCTGCCCGCAAAGCTCTACAGCTGATCGGCCCCATCGACGTGGTAGTCAACAACGCCGCATACTTGGCGGCCGGCGTCAAAGCTGAGGATGAGTCACTCGATGACATGCAACGCACACTCGCGGTGAACTTGCTATCGCCCATTCGCATCGTCCAAACGCTCTACCCGGAGATGCGAGCGCGTGGATCAGGGTCCATTGTGAACGTCTCCTCCATTGTTGCCTCACACGGCATCGGGCGGTTTCCGCAAGCTGTCTATGCCGCCTCGAAAGGTGGGCTGAACGCAATTACCCGTGAGTGGGCAGCCCAGTGGAGTCGTCACGGGATTCGGGTCAACGCGATCGCACCGGGTTTCATCAACACGGAAATTACCTCTGAGGTGTTCGACCTTCCCAAAATTCAGGACTGGATCAAGCGCAACACATTGTTGCCACGCGGCGGCTATCCCGACGACTTCGACGGCGCACTTCTCTATCTGGCTAGCGACGCCAGTCGCTACGTCACAGGACAAATAATGACCGTCGATGGGGGCTGGACGGCGCACTGAAACGTTCTGGGTTGAGCAGTCGCGCCCAATTCGAAAGCGGATTGAACCAGAGAATCGAGATAGCGATGTGTGACGTCGATCCATTCGCAACAAACGCAACGCAACGTGGACGTAGTCGGTTCGGTCGCAGCGCAGCTGTCGGCGGAGGTCTAAACCCGAATGCACCGATTGACTGATGTGTCCGTGTGGAGTTTCGTTGTGCGGCAGCGAGTAGGTTGTGGGCGTGGGTGATCGTCCGACCGCTCGTGTCGGGTGGTTCCACTGGGTGTTTCGCGTCGAGGCTGGGCAGGTGTCGCGGGCGTTAGGCGAGGATTGGCTGGTTTCGGCCGAACATGCAGTCGAACAGGGTGTTCCACGCTGTTTCCCATGGCCGATGCTGCGGGAGGTGCAGCGTCAACCGGCGGGCAGAGGAGGCGATCCGTGCGGGGACCGCCGCGACCATGGTCCGCCGGATGGTCCCGGTGGTCGCTTTGACCAGCTTCGGGTCGTCGGTTAGGGTGTCCGCGGTGCGGGTGAGATTGAACGCCATCACCGCGCAGACGAGCCAGGCGGCGAGCGCGGAGTTCTTCAGGTCCGCGTGCACCTGCTCGACGATCGCGTGGTGACGGTGCAGCTTGTCGGCGGCGACGGTATCGAGATCTGTGGGGTCGGTGGTGGTGAAGAAGGCGTGGAACCGTCAGACTCGAACAACGTCCCCTGGTCTCGATCCTTCTTCGGCCGCAGGTCGGGGATACGGCGCACGACCAACCGCCCGGGAATCCGGTGCGCCTTGGCCTGGGAGGCGAACGCGGTGAACTTCGATCTCGGCGACCTCAGCACGCGAGATCCAGGTGTCGGTGTCCTCGTCGTAGAGGGCATCGGTGTATTCGATCGGCGTCCAGGCGTTGTCGTCGTCGATCGATTCGATTGCTCTCTTGATGGTCGAGGTCAGGTGTACGGTCACCGAGACGTCGGCTCCGGCGCGAATCGCGGCACCGAGGGTGGGGTGTCCGTAGAACGCCGAGTCGAACCGAACCAGCGCTTTCGGAACCGCCCCAGCGGTGACGTCCGTGGTTGCGTCGGTGGCCGCCGCGCGGGAGCGGTCGAGGGTGGCCAGGGTGTCGGCGACCATCCGGGCGGCCCCGCGCGGGGATCCGCAGGCACCCCGGCGAAGGCGTTGACCCACGATCACCGGCGTCGCGGTGTCGGTGGTGACCGTGGCGAGCAGGGCGTTCAGCCCGCGGACCCCGGAGTAGCCGTATCCGGAGCCTTGTTTGCCGTGGCGGTGGACTTCGATGATCGTGTCGTCGATGTCGACCAGTACTCGCCCGGTGTCGATCCCCGAAACCAGCGGTGATCGCTGGGCGAGCGCGCATAGGAACCTCGATGCGACGGCCTCGAGCTCGTCCGCCTCGGTCTCGCCGGCGCCGGTGCTGCGGTCCTGCGACCGCCCGTTACGGGCGGTGTCCTTGCGGACCCATGTCCGTAGCGTCTCGCCACTGACGCCCACGTCCGCGGCCACATCCGCGTACGTGCGTTTACCGTCGGCCGCCCGGTACAACGCGACCGCGTCCTTTCGGAATTCCTCCGTGTACAGAGACTGGCGTCCCACCTCGACATCCCCCTGGCTCTCCTAGAACCATTGTCACGGGTGTCCACTCCAAGGGGGCAGCCTCAGTTGACCACGACCGGGGTGCATCCGGCCTCGATGATCCGGCGGGCCCGGGTGTTGCTGGCGCTGGACACCTCGGTCGGGGTGGTTGAGGAGAAGGAGGTGATCGCGGCACGGTTGGGGGTCTCGGGTGAGACGGTGCGGCTGGTGGCCAAGCGGTTCGCTGAGACCGGTCGGGACGTGGAGACCACGATCGGTCGTAAGCAGCGTGACCTGCCACCGGTGCCGTCGCAGATCACGGGGGAGGTCGAGGCCAGGTTGATTGCGTTGGCCTGCTCGAAGCCGCCCGCGGGTCATGCCCGGTGGTCGCTGCGGTTGCTGGAGAAGCACGTCGCCCTGGTCGAGGACATCCCCGACCTGGACCACTCGACCATCGGCCGGGTCTTAAAAAAACGAAACTTCGTCCTCACCTGAAGAAGTGCTGGACCATCCCACCAAAAGCTAACGCGGAGTTCGCTGCTCGGATGGAGGATGTTCTGGCGGTCTACGCCCGCCCCCACGATCCCTCACGCCCGGTGGTGTGTATGGACGAGAAGCCCTACCAGTTGCTGGCCCATGCTCGTGACCCGATCGCTGCAGCCCCGGGCCGCGACCGGCGAGAGGATTCGGAGTACGTGCGGCACGGGACCTGCTCGATCTTCTGCTGGACCAGAGCCCCTGGCCGGATGGCGGCGTGTCGATGCCCAGCCCCGGCGCACCAAGATCGACTGGGCCGGACAGGTCAAAGACCTTCTGTGCGTGGACTACCCAGACGCAGAGACGGTGGTGCTGGTGATGGACAACCTCGGGCACCCACGGCATCGGATCGCTCTACGAGGCCTTCGAGCCGGCCGAGGCGTTCGCGCTCGCGCAGCGGCTCGAGATCCACCACACCCCCAAACACGGCTCGTGGCTCAACATTGCCGAGATCGAACTCTCGGTGCTGACCCGCCAGTGTCTGGACCGGCGCATCGACGACCTCGAGACACTCAACGCCGAACTCGCCGCCTGGCACGGACCAACGCCGATCAACGCCAGGTCCAGTGGCATTTCACCACCGACGACGCCCGCATCAAACTCCGCCACCTATATCCCAAACACTTAGTGGTCTGATTCGTTAATTGAGGTTGTCCCGGGTCTCGTAGAAGTTTAGACGATATGAGGGGCTGGGCTGGGACCTCACTCACATGTGAACGTGGGTTGCCGGCAGGAAACGGGTCCTGGCCGGTAGAGCCACAAGATGTGGGAGGCCCCAGCGATGAATCAGCGTACAAGTATCGGTTTGGATGTACACGCACGATCGGTGGTCGCCTGCGGCCTCGACGGGCAGACGTGTGAACTCTTCGAACGCCGACTGACACCCGATCAGGGCGAGATCCTCGAGTGGATCCGGATGCTGCCGGAACCGGTGGCGGTGACGTACGAGGCCGGGCCGACCGGATTCGGGCTCGCGCGGTGTCTGACAGCGGCGGGCATCGAGTGTCTGGTGGCGGCACCGTCGAAGCTGCAGCGCCCGCCCGGAGATCGGGTCAAGAACGACGCGCGCGATGCGCGGCATCTGGCTCGTCTGTTGCACCTCGGACAGATCGTCGAGGTGTCGGTGCCGAGTGTCGAGCAGGAGGCGGCCCGGGATCTGGTCCGCGCCCGCGAGGACTGTCGTGGCGATCTGATGTCGGCCCGCCATCGAGTGTCGAAACTGCTACTGCGGCAGGGGATTGTCTACTACGGCGGCCACGCGTGGACGAAGGTGCATGACACCTGGCTGCGCGCCCAGCACTTCGATGCGCCCGGTCTGCAGCTGGCGTACGAGACCGCCTATGACACCATGCTGGCGGCGGTGGACCGGCGGGATCGGCTGGATGTGGCGATCGCTGCGATGGCCACCGACAGCGACTACACCCCGGTGGTGACGCGGCTCGGTTGCCTGCGCGGCGTGTCCACGCTGACCGCGTTCGGGCTGGCCGTGGAGATCGGCGACTGGCAGCGCCTGACCGGACGCTCGATCGGCGCCTACCTCGGGCTGGTGCCCACCGAACACTCCTCCGGCGCGACACGCTCGCAGGGGTCGATCACCAAGACCGGCAACTGCCACGCCCGCCGGCTGCTGATCGAGGCCGCCTGGCACCACCGTCCCCCGTATCGCGCCGGAGTCGAGCTGCGGCGACGTTGGGACCATGCCAGTCCCGCGGCTCGGGCCCGCGGACAGCAAGCAAACCGGCGCCTGCACGCCCGCTGGGCCGGGTTCGACGTCCGCAACAAACGCCCGGCACTGGCGAATACCGCGATCGCCCGCGAACTCGCCGGCTGGTGCTGGTCGCTGGCCGTGCTGGACACCTGAAAACCCGGTCCCCGTCCCGCATCCCGGTTGCGAGTGTGGTCGTCGACTCGTCGGCCGGAAAGGTCGGTTCTCCTCGCTGCGCTGCGGGGACTCCACCTTGTCCTCCCTCGTCGCCGACGACCGGTGAGGCAAGGACCGGGGGAACGGGGACCCCACAGCGTCCGGGCGAATCATGCGGTGGTGACGGCAGCGCCAGGGAGTGATCCGCGAGCCACCTATTGAGCAATCCTTAACTGTACGTTGGGATCACGCTCGACATTAGACCAGCGATCCACTCCAGCCGAACAACCGTCCTGCGGTACCCAACCCGCGCATATCAGAGTTGACCACGCGTCGAAACAGACACGCTCGCCACCACCCCAGATCGACCGGACCCACAGAGGCGGCGCCCACGACGACGGTCCTGGACGCCGCCTCGCCCTGCGCCCTTGACAAACCGGTGTACATATCAGGTGGCGGTCCCCCCGCTCGAGACCTGCCGTGTGGTAGGTGTCGGGCGTCCGCCAAAGACACACCGACAGCAAGGGGACCGCCGTGAAGAAGAG
>NZ_JBHXWI010000080.1:0-35028 GCF_042671975.1 Rhodococcus sp. NPDC127593
GGCGCATCGATCGGCACCACCATCATCGACTGCTGCCGATGCGGCGCCGCCGACGGATCCGTCTTCCCCATCACGATCAACACCCGGCAATTCCGGTGCAACGCATTCGACGCGAACCACTTCCGCCCGTTCAGCACATACTCGTCACCGTCCCGGACCATCGACAACTCCACATTCGTCGCATCCGAACTCGCCACCGCCGGCTCCGTCATCGCAAACGCCGACGCCATCGTCCCCGCCAGCAACGGCGTCAAATACTTCTCCTTGTGCTCCGCCGTACCGAACAACTCGAGCACCTCCATGTTCCCCGTATCCGGGGCATTACAATTGCACGCCTCCGACGCAATATGGCTGCGCCCCATGATCTCCGCCAACGGCGCATACTCGAGATTCGTCAACCCCGCACCCGTCCCCGGATGCGGATGAAACAGATTCCACAACCCCCGACGCCGCGCCTCCGCCTTCAACTCCTCCAACACCGGCGGCTGGAAATGCGGATCCCCCGACTCCCGCATCTGCTCCTCGTACACCGCCTCCGCCGGATACACATGCGAATCCATGAACTCCAGCAGATCGGTCTGCAACTGCTGGGCGCGATCCGAGATGTCAAACAGGGACATGGGAACTCCTGACGGGTAGTGAGGGAAATGTGGGTGTGCGCTTGTCGAGGTGGCTCTGTACGCCCTCGACGAGGTCGGCCCCGCGGAACGCCTGCAACATCAGGCCTTCCGCGCGGGCCACGGACTCGGCGTAGGTGCCGTCCGCATCGTTCTGGAGTTGGTCCTTGATGACGGCCATCGATGTCGGGGAGCAGTGCGTCGACAGCTGTTCGGCGTAGGCGACCGCGGCGTCGACAACCGAACCGTCCGGCACGAGGTGGTCGACGAGTCCGATGCGCAGCGCCTCCTCGACGTTGACCATGCGGCTCGACAGCAGCAGGTCGGTGGCCCGGCTGGGTCCCACGAGCCGGGGCAGCAGCCAGGCGACGCCGTACTCGGCGATCAGTCCCCGCTTGGCGAAGGCGGTCGTGAACCGGGCGGACGCCGACGCGAACCGGACGTCGCAGTAGAGTGCCTCCACCATTCCGAGACCGGCGGCGACCCCGTTGATCGCCCCGATCAGCGGTTTACGCAGTGTCGCGGGAAGGTCGCGGGGGCGCGGCCGGAGGAGGTCCGCTTCGGAGACGTCCCCGACGGCCTGCAGGCGTCCGAGGTCGGCGCCTGCGCAGAACCCGCGCCCGGCTCCGGTCACGACGATCGCGCGGACGTCCGGGTCGTCCTCGGCGTCGCCGAGCAGCGTGAAGTACCGGTCCTCGAGGTCGTCGGTCCAGGCGTTCAGCTTGTCCGGCCGGTTGAACGTCAGCACCAGGACCGGTCCGCGTCGCTCGGCGAGGACCAGGTCTGCGTGCTCGGGTGTCACGCGTGCTCCAGCAGCGAACTCTGGTAGCGGCGCATCCCGCGGAGCCAGCGGTCGTAGTCGGACCCCTTCTGCCGGTACATGGCGAGGACGCTCTCGTGGGGCAGGATCAGGAACGTCTCCCGGTCCACGGCGTCGAGCACGATGTCGGCGACCTGCTCCGGCTGCAGCACGTCGCCTGCCGAGACGACGGCCCGGGTGGCCGCGACGCCGAGTGGATCACCCGAGTTCTCGCCGGAGCGCATCAACCTCGTCTCGACTCCCATCGGACAGAGGCAGCTGACCCGGACTCCGTTGTCCCCGTACGTGACCGACAGCCATTCGGAGAACGCGACAGCCGCGTGCTTGGTGACGGCGTAGGTGGCCGAGCCGATCTGAGTGAGGAGCCCGGCCGCGGACGCGGTCGACACGAAGTACCCCTCGCCCCGCTCGATCCACTTCGGCACGAGTTCCTGGGCGGCGCGGATGTGGGCGCGGACGTTGACGTCGATCGCGAGATCCCAGCCGGCGTCGTCGGCGTCGAGGCCTGGTGCTCCCGCGATGCCGGCGTTGGCGAAGTAGAGATCGACCGGGCCGAACTCGGTCTCCGCGCGCTCGATGATGCGCCGGATCTGATCGGTGTCCGCGACGTCGGCGCCGTCGGCGACGGCTGATCCGGGGTGGCGTGCGTTGATTCCGTCCGCAACCGCGGCGGCTGCGCTGGGGTCGAGATCGGCGACCAGCACCTTGGCGCCCTGGTCGGCGAGACGGTCTGCGATCGCCCCGCCGATACCGCCTCCACCGCCGGTCACGATGGCGACCTTCTGTGCAACCTTCACGAGGTGTCCTCTCCTTCGCCGTGCGTTGTGACTCGCGTCTCTCTTTTGTATAGTTGAATCCGTCGTCAAGTTCAAGTGTTGGAGTTCGAGAACACTGCGAAGTTCGATGCAGCCAACGTGACACATCCAGGCCCTGCACCACCCGGAATTGAGGGAGACAGATGACCGAC
Source organism: Rhodococcus sp. NPDC127593 (assembly GCF_042671975.1). Classification (NCBI taxonomy): domain Bacteria; kingdom Bacillati; phylum Actinomycetota; class Actinomycetes; order Mycobacteriales; family Nocardiaceae; genus Rhodococcus; species Rhodococcus sp. NPDC127593. The sequence continues at coordinate 2,405 of NZ_JBHXWI010000080.1, forward strand.
ACCACCGCACTGCCCGCTCGCCCCGCGAGCTTCGACGAACTCACGGCGTTGATCGGTAAGGAGCTGGGCCCCACCGACTGGCACGACGTCACCCAGGAACGAGTCAACGCCTTCGCCGACGCGACCGGCGACCACCAGTGGATCCACATCGATCCCGAGCGTGCCGCCGCCAGCCCGCTCGGCGGCACGATCGCGCACGGGTTGTACAGCCTGTCCCTCGGACCGGCGCTGTCGGCGACCCTGCTGCGGTTCGACGGTTTCGCCCACAGCCTGAACTACGGCTACAACAAGGTCCGTTTCCCCGCGCCGGTGCCGGTGGGTTCACGCATCCGGATGCGCGCCACCGTGCAGTCCGCCGAACAGGTCGGGGGCGGCATCCAGGTGACGATGAGCCAGGTCGTCGAGCGCGAAGGCTCCGACAAGCCGGTGGTCGTGTCCGAGTCCGTCGCCCGTGTCGTCGAGGCCGGATAACCGCCCATGCCGTCGAGGCCGGATAACCCTGTACCGCGTCGGAGGTTGACGACATGGCAAATGTGATCGATCCGGTGTCCCGCCACGCGGACGCCACTCCCGACAACATCGCACTCCGAGGCGCGGACAGCACCCTGACCTACGGACAGTTGCAGGCCGCGAGCACCCGGTATGCGGGAGCACTCACCGCAGCCGGCCTGTCCCCCGGCGACAGAATCCTCCTGGCCGCACCCTCCGTGCCCGAATTCGTGGTCGCGTATCTGGGAATTCAGGCGGCGGGGTGCGTCGTGGTCCCGGTGAACACGATGTCCACCCGGCCCGAGACCGAGTACGTCCTCACCGACGCCGGCGCCGCGCTCGCCGTCGTGTGGCACGAACTCGGGCCCGCGATCGGCGCCGCCGCGGCCGCGCTGGACATCCCAGTGTGGACGCTCGCACCCGACGCCGCGGCACCGGACGCCGAGCCGGCCCCCGTCGCCGAGCGTAACCGCGACGACACCGCCGCCATCCTCTACACGTCGGGCACCACCGGGCGGCCGAAGGGCGCGGAGCTGACGGTCGGGAACCTGTTGTCCGGCGGTGAGATCGGCGCCGAATGCAGTCGCGGTTCGGGTGCCGACCGGACGGGCACCGGACTGCCGCTGTTCCACGTCTTCGGCCAGGCCTCGGTCATGATGGCGACGTTCACGGGCGGCGGGTCGCTGTCACTGCTGGCGCGGTTCGACCCGGCCGCGATGCTCGCCCTCCTCCGACGCGACCGCCTCACGATCATGGCCGGCGTGCCGACGATGTGGAACGCGATGCTGCACGCCGCGGACGGCGCCGACTCGCAGGACTTCACGCAGCTCCGCATCGCCATCTCCGGGGGCGCCTCGTTGCCGGGCGAAGTGGCCCGCGAATTCGAGTCCCGTTTCGGGTGCACCATCCTCGAGGGGTACGGGCTCACCGAGACCACCGCGTTCGGCACGTTCAACGACATCGACCGCGGCGGAAAGATCGGCTACACCGGACGCGCGGTGCCCCGGCTGGACGTCGAAGTGCGGGACCACGACGACACCGCCTGCCCTCCCGGCACCGTCGGCGAGGTGTTCGTGAAGGGGGCGACCGTGATGAAGGGCTACTGGAACCGGCCGTCCGACACCGCGGCCGTCCTGGACTCGGACGGGTGGCTGCGCACGGGCGATCTGGGCGAGATCGATGCGGACGGGGATCTGCGCATCGTCGACCGGGTGAAGGACCTCATCATCCGCGGCGGCTACAACGTGTACCCGAGTGAAGTCGAGGAGGTGTTGTACACACACCCCGACATCCTCGAGGCGGCCGTCGTGGGTGTTCCCGACGATCACTACGGCGAGGAAGTGGCCGCGGTCGTGGCCACCGTCCCCGGTTCCGATCTGGACGGCGGCGAACTGACAAGCTGGGCGCGGGAACGACTGTCCGCATACAAGATTCCCCGGATCGTCGCGATCGTCGATTCCCTCCCGAAGGGGTCGACCGGAAAGATCCTCAAGCGGTCGATCGACCGGACCGCACTGAAGAACCACGCACTGACCGCAGAAGTACTCGAAAGGTGAACACCGTGACATCCGTGAACAGGCAGGTCCGACTGGCGAAGCGTCCGGTCGGCCGTCCCGACGACTCCACCTGGGAGATCACGTCGGAACCGATCCCCGAACCCGCAGACGGCGAATTCACCGTCAAGGTGGACTACGTGTCCCTCGATCCCGCGATGCGCGGGTGGCTCGACGACGTGAAGTCGTACGTTCCGCCGGTGGCGATCGGTGAGGTGATGCGCACCCATGCCGTCGGCCGGGTGGTGACTTCGAAGAACGCGAAGTTCCCGGAAGGACAGCTCGTCTCCGGACAGTTCGGCGTGCAGGAGTTCGCGGTCTCCGACGGCCGCGGCGCTCTCGCCGTCGACGAGTCGCTCGCCCCGGCGCCGACGTGGCTGGGCGCGCTCGGGTTCCCCGGCATGACCGCCTACTTCGGCCTCACCGACGTCGGCAAGCTGGAGAAGGGCGACACCGTGCTCATCTCGGGGGCGGCGGGAGCGGTCGGGAGTATCGCCGGGCAGATCGCCAAGCTGAAGGGCGCCACGGTGATCGGCATCGCCGGCGGCCCGGAGAAGTGCGCATGGCTGACCGAGGATCTGGGTTTCGACGCGGCGATCGACTACAAGTCGGAATCGGTCGGGAAGGCCCTGCGTGCGGCCGCACCGGACGGGATCGACATCTACTTCGACAACGTCGGCGGCGAGATCCTCGACGCCGCACTGGCCCGGCTCCGCAAGAACGCCCGGGTCGCGCTGTGCGGCGCGATCTCCGGATACAACGCCACCGACCCGCAGCCCGGCCCGTCCCGGTACCTGTCGCTGCTGGTCAACCGAGCGTCGATGACGGGGTTCATCGTGTTCGACTACCTCGACCGGTTCCCCGAGGGCATGGAGGCGATGTCGGAGTGGATCCGCGCCGGGGAGATCGTGACCCGCGAACAGGTCGAGACCGGGGGCGTCGAGGCCTTCGGCCGCACACTCAATCTGCTGTTCGACGGCGCCAACACCGGAAAGCTCGTGCTGAAGATCAGCTGAACTCTTCCTCCTACGACGATGCCCACCGCCGAGATCCGGCGGTGGGCATCGTCGTGAATGGGCAGGATTGCTAGTAGAACTGCGCGCCGGGTACGGCGGTGGGATCGTTCCGGACCTCGGCGGTGTTGGTCTCGTGGAGCTTCCACGCGCAGAGGAACGTGACCAGCCCCATCAGTGCGACGAAGGCGGCGACGAACGTGGTGGTCCCGGTCTTGGCGATCAGCGCGGTCATGATGAACGGAGTGCCGCCGCTGACCGTGATCGCCGCCAGCTGGTATGCGAGCGAGGCAGCCGAGTACCGGACGCTGGGAGCGAACAGTTCACCCATGTACGCGGCGATCGGCCCGTACGTCATGGACTGGAAGACGCTACCGACCGTGACGGCGATGAAGAACAGCAGCAGGTTCCGGGTGTTGATCAGCCAGAAGTACGGGAACGCCCACACGATGATCATCGCCGCGCCGATCAGGATCATCGGCCGGCGCCCGATCTTGTCGGACATGTGCCCGGACCACAGCACGACACCGACCGTGAGCGCGGCGCTGAGCAGCGAGATCGCCAGCAGGTCGTTGCGCTTCAACCCCAGTTCCGCGGTGCCGTAGCTGAGCACACCGGCAATGGAGATGTAGAACAGGGAGTTGGTGGCCGCGAGCAGGCCGCAGCCGAGCAGGATCTTGCGCCAGTGTTCCTTGATCGCTTCGGTCAGCGGTGCCCGGACGACGGTCTTGTTCTTCTTCTGCGCCTCCTCCTGCAGGTCCCGGAATTCGGGGGTGTCCTCGACCTTGGTCTGGATGTAGAGCACGACCGGGAACAGCAGTGCACTCGCGAAGAACGGGATCCGCCAGCCCCAGCTGAGGAACGCCTCGTTCGAGATCGCCGCAGTGGCGCCGAGGAACACGAGGTTGCCGAGCAGGACGCCGAAGGAGACGCCCATCTGGCCGAAGGTCCCGGAGAATCCCCTGCGCTTCGGGCTCGCCGATTCGGTCAGCAGCAGGACGATCCCACCCCATTGACCACCACACGCGAGGCCCTGAACGAACCGCAGCGCCACCAGCAGGATCGGGGCTGCGACACCGATGGTTGCGGCACCCGGAAGGCAGCCGATGAGGAACGTCGCCAGTCCCATGAACAGCAGACAGGTGACGACTGCCGGCTTGCGGCCGTACTTGTCCCCGAAGTGACCGGCGACGAGGCCGCCGAGCGGGCGTGCGACGAAGCCTGCCCAGAAGGTGCTGAACGAGAGCAGGGTGCCCATCAACGCCGACGAGTCGGGGAAGAAGACGTGGGGAAAGACCAGTGCCGCAGCGGTTCCGTACAGGAAGAAGTCGTACCACTCGATCGAGCTGCCGACGAGCCCCGCCGCAAGCAGTTTCCGATGCGCACGCTTGCGCGAGACGACTGTGTCGCCGGTTGCGTCCTTACTCGGCTGCACCGCGGATGTAGTCATCCGATCACTCCTCGAAATAGGTCTTCGTGTGGATGTGGGAATGAGATTTTTCAGAACATGACGCCAACTTCAAGTCAGTGAGCGCTTGCTTAGCGTGCTTGAATAGCTGTGTGATGTCAATCACTCGAGGGGATTGATCTTGCCGAATCCCGCCGGTGCGGACGAAGCTCGATGCGGCGGAGAGGACCACCGATGACCGAACTGCGAGACGACGTGTCCGCGACCGAGGAGCCGAGCCCGGGTCCGCCGACATCCGAGGAACGCCTGCTCCGGGCGGCGACGACACTGTTCTCCGACAAGGGTTTCGAAGCCACCCGTACGAGGGACATCTCCACCATGGCCGGGATGAGCCCCTCCGCGCTGTACGTGCACTTCCCCTCCAAGGAGGATCTGCTGTTCCAACTCGTCCGCCGGTCGAATGAGCGCGCGCTCGCGCTGGTGCTGAAGGCCGTGGCGCCGTTCACCGACCCCATCGACCGCGTCCGGGCACTGGTCCGCGAATTCAGCATCATGCACGCCCGGAACTTCCGCCGCGCGCGCATTGCCCAGTACGAGAGCAGGCATCTCGACCCCGAACACCGCGAGGTGGTCGCCGAGACCCGGCTCCAGATCCGGGTCGCGGCAATTCGAGAGGTGCAGAACGGGATCGATCAGGGGGTGTTCCTGATCCCCGACCCCCGCGTCGCGGTTCTGGCGATCATGTCGCTCGCGGTGGACATCTGCCGGTGGTACAGCCCCGACGGCGAATTCACCCCGGAGGAGCTGGGCGACATCAACGCCGACCTCGTTTTGCGCATCCTCCACGCACCCGGCTACTGACGGGCCCTCACACGCGGTCGGGGACGCGCAGCGCGTTCGTCCACATCCGCGCAAGTCCGGCGGTCAACTGCTCGAACGTGAGCGATCTCCGCTCGCTCGGCGGTCCGACGAAATAGCTGTAGGCCATCCTTCCGACCATGGCGGACAACGCCTTCGACGTCAGCATCGGATCGAGCGACGCGTCGGCGAGACCGCGGTCCTGCAGATCGGCGATCGCCCGCGCGTTGCGCCGGTAGAACGTCTCGTCCCGCGAGCGTTCCAGTTCACGGAACGCGGGGTCGACGTGCGCGACCTGCTCGAGCAGGGCCAGCAGTCGCGCATTCCGGCGGCACGCGTGCAGGTAGGCGCGGATGCTCGCCTCCACGACCGCGTGCACGTCGCCTTTGTCCGCGACCCGTCCCATGCCGGGATGCAGCAGGTCGTTCTGCGTCACCTCGACGACCGCCGCGAACACCTCCTCCTTGTTGGTGAAGTAGGTGTAGAACGATCCGGTCGAGAGTCCGGCCTCCTTGCTGATGTCGACGAGACGGGCGTCGAGGTACCCCTCGCGCTCGAACACCACCCGGGCCGCGGCGACGAGACGATCGCGGGTGCGGACGCCTCGGGCCGTGACCGGTGGCGCGGGTGCGATTCGCGGGCGCGACATGTCAGTAGGGCTCGACGTTCTCGAAGTATCGCCGAGGCACCTCGACCAGCATCTCGGTGATCATCTTCTCGGTGACACCCCGCTCGCGGACATAGGGCAGCACGTCGTTCTCGATGTGCAGGTAGTGCCACTGCGGGAGCGCGGCCATCAGGTCGGGGTCGATCCAGTCGATGTAGCAGGAGGCGTCCTGCGACAGGACCATCTGCCCCGCGAATCCCCGGCGGCACATCTCGACGAGCGTGTCGGCGCGGGCTTCGAACGTCGTCTCGAGGTTGATCCCGAACCGATCCATCCCGAGGACGAAGCCGGCCTCGGCGAGGCTCGTCAGATGCTCGACGTCGGTGCTGTCTCCGCTGTGCCCGAGCACGATCCGGTCCGGCCGCACCCCCTCCTCGTCGCACATCACGCGTTTGACGTGCAATCCGGCCTCGCTGCCGGGGTGCGTGTGCACGGTGATGGGCACGCCGGTGCGCCGATGCGCCTTCGCGACGGCCCGCATCACCCGCTCGACACCGGGCGTCGGACCCTGGTGGTCGATCGCGCACTTGAGCAGTCCCGCGCGGACCCCGGTGTCGGCGATCCCCTCTTCGATGTCCTTCACGAACATGTCCACCATCGGGTCGGGGACCTCGGCCCCCACCATCGCGTCCAGCGCCGGACCGCGGTAGTGGAAGAAGAACGGCACGTCGTCGTAGGTGTACAGCCCTGTTGCGGCAACGATGTTCAGCTCGGGAAGCTGTTCCGCGACCCGCTGGATGCGCGGAATGTACCGGCCGAGGCCGACGACCGTGGGGTCGACGATGGTCCGGACACCCTGCTCCGCCAGCGCGCGCAGCTTGGTGACGGCGTCGGCGACCCGCTCGTCCTCGCTCCCCCACTCGTCCGGGTAGTTCTGCTGCACGTCGGGCGTCAGCACGAACACGTGCTCGTGCATGTACGTGCGTCCGAGTTCGGCGCTGTCGATAGGTCCGCGGACCGTGTTGATCTGGCTCATGCAGACTCGCCCTCTCCGGGTGTGACCGTCGTCATACCCCGAGCCCAGCGTAGAGCTAACTTGAACCTGACGTCAACATTTAGTCAGGAGCGAATACACCCCGGGCGAGACGGAATCCGACGTCGTCGATCCGGTACGTCGGGTGACTGCGCCGGCGCACCGACGCACGGCAACTCCAGTGCTCGTCGAACCACCCACCGCCGCGCAGTACCCGGTACGTGCCGTACACCTCGGGGTCGTACAGATCCCAGCACCACTCCCACACATTGCCCAGGGTGTCGTGCAGACCCCAGGCGTTCGGCTCCTTGCCGCCGACTTCCTGTGGCCGGCCGCCGGAGTTCTCGCGGTACCACGCGATCGCATCGAGGTCGCCGTATCGCGGACCGGTCGTTCCCGCCCGGCAGGCGCGTTCCCACTCGGCCTCGGTGGGAAGCCGGAACCCGTCCGCGGCGGTATCCCACAGGACGTCGTCGCCGTCCGGCCGATAGGCGGCGGCGAGACCGGCCCGCTCGGACAGGGTGTTGCAGAAGAGGATCGCGTCCCGCCACGACACGCCTTCCACCGGCAGTCGCGAGCCCCGCGTCGTGCCCGGCCACTCGCCGGTGACGTCGGCGTACTCCCCCTGCGTCACGGGGTGGACGGCGATCTCGAAGGCACCCAGCTCGACGCTCCAGCTGCGGGTGGTTCGCCGATCCGACAGCGTGACCTGCCCGGCCGGGACGGCGATCATCGGGCCGCTAGCCACCGCCGGCAGCAGCCTGGATCGGTGCCATGTCGAAGTAGTCGCGCCAGGTGGTGATCTTGCCGTCGGTGATCTCGAAGACGCCGACGACGGGTAGTTCGACGACGTTGCCGTTGAGCGTGAACACGTCGATCCGCTCGTTCATCACCACGCCGCTCGATTCCTCGGCGTTGGGGCTCTGACCGCCGTCGGTGACCTGCCGGTGCACACGGAAGTCGATGCCGCCGAAGGCCGCGATGAATCCGGCGACGAACTCGCGGATCGCGTCACGCCCGATGACGGGTTCCATCGGAATGTTGTGGTAGACGGCGTCTTCCGCGAAGTACTCCGCGATCTTCGCCGGATCGGGCTCGATCCACTCGGCGCAGAATTGGGTGACCAGTTGATCCGGGGTCATCGTTTCTCCCTTTCGATCGCGGACGGTTCGATGATGGCCATGACGGACTGGATCGCCCCGGCCGGGATGTCGAAGTGTTCCGTGATCCGAACGGACGTAACCTCGGTGGGTGTGGCCCCGAGGTCGAGCACGAACCTTGCCACCACGTTGTCGCCCCACTCGTGGAAGGAGAGTTCGCGCACGGCCTGGATGGCCTGATATTGCAGGCCGTTCTCGAGTTCGTCCCGGATGAAGGCCCCCGTTTCGCCCGTGTGCTGCCCGTTCTCCACCCGCCATGCGTTGTCCGCGAGACGCACCTTGGTGGCGTCGTGGCTGACCAGCGCATCGATGTAGGCCCTGGCCATCGCGACCCGGCCGCTGTCGGCCGTGTCGGTGGCGTGTGTCGCGATCGCGGCGAGCAGCGGCCGCGCGAGCTCCGGCCGGCAGATCAGCAGGTCGGGCAGGTAGGGGTGAGACTCGTTGTAGTCCAACGGGGTTCCGTCGATTCGCGAGCAGTGCAGGCCCGCGGCCGCGGCGACGCCCACGGGTGCGGCCGAGTCCCACTCCCACTGCCCGCCCGCGTGGATGTAGGCGTCCACGTCTCCACGCAGCACGGCCATCGCCTTCGCTCCGGCCGAACCCATGGTGGTGACCTCGGCGCCGATCTCCGTCGCGACGGCGTCGACGAAGTCGGGCGGTCTGCTGGCGGACACGACGATCCGCGGGCGTGCCGGGAGCTGTTCGGCATGCACCGCGTGGCTGTCGTCGTCACTGGCATACACGGCGCCCAGCGCCGGTTGCGCGACCGCTGCCGCCGTGATGCCCCGACCGCGTTCCCACAGCGCGACGTGCACGGCCCAGTCCGAGTGACCGGGCAGTCCGTACTCCTTGGAACCGTCGAGCGGGTCGATGATCCACACCCGCGAACGCTCCAGCCGCGACCGGTCGTCGGCCGACTCCTCGGACAGGATCGCGTCGTCGGGTCGCTCCGCGGAGAGCTTACCGAGGATGAACGCGTCGGCGGCGACGTCGCCCCGCCTGCCCAGTTCACGACCGTCCGCCGATCCGAGTCCCGCGGTGCGGATGTCCAGCAGCAGGGCACCGGCACCGGAGGCGATGTCGGCCGCGAGTCGTGCGTCAGTGATCACGTCTCAACAATTCCATAATTCTCTCGGCTTGTTCGGTCGGCGTGCCGTCCCCGGGCCGGAGGACGAGTTCGGCGTTCTCCGGGGCCTCGTACGGGTCGTCGACCCCGGTGAACCCGGTGATCTCCCCCGCGCGGGCTTTCGCGTACATCCCCTTCGGGTCCCGTGCCTCGCACTGCTCCACCGGCGTGTCGACGAACACCTCGACGAAGTCGAGCCCGGCGGCACGATGCTGCTCCCGGACGCGGTCCCGGTCGGCCCGGTACGGGCTGATCAGCGACGCGATCGCGACCACCCCGGAGTCGGCGAGCAGTTGCGCCACGGCGCCGACCCGGCGCACGTTCTCGGCGCGGTCCTCCGCACTGAAACCGAGGTCGGCGTTCAGGCCGTGACGCAGGTTGTCGCCGTCCAGCCGGTAGGCAGGCACCCCGGCCGCGACCAGGCGGCGCTCGAGTTCCACCGCGACCGTCGACTTTCCCGACGCCGACAGTCCGGTCAGCCACACCGTGCGACCCCGCGTCGCCCGTTCGTCCCGCGACACGGCCGCGGCGTGCCACACCACTTTGGAACGCGACAGCGTCGGCCCGGTGATCATGCCGGCGGCGACGGTGTTGTGGGTCGACTCGTCGACGAGCACGAAACTGCCCGTCACGTGGTTGCGGCGGTACGGGTCGAACATCAGCGGCTGCGACGTCCTCAACTGGATACGGCCGATCTCGTTGAGCGAGAGCGACTGTGCAGACTCGTCGCGGTGCAGGGTGTTGACGTCGAGGCGGTAGTCGAGCCGCACGACGGACGCCCTGGTGGCGCGAGTGGTGTGCAGCAGCGTGTACCGCGCATCCGGCGCCAGCGAGGACTGTTCGCTGAACCAGCAGACCATGGCGTCGAGTTCCTGCCCGACGAGCGGACGGTTGTTGGGGCGGCACAGCACGTCTCCACGGCTCACGTCCAGCTGGTCGGCGAGCTGCACGCACACCGCCGACGGTGCGAACGCCTCGTCGAGGCGGGTTCCGCCGGGACCCCAGATGGCGCTGACGGTGGAGGTGAATCCCGACGGCAGTACCACCACCTCGTCGCCCGGCTTGAACACGCCGCTGGCGACCGTGCCCGCGTACCCACGGAAATCGTGCAGCGCGGAATCGGTCTGGCGCTGCGGCCGGACGACGTACTGCACCGGGAACCGCGCGTCGATCAGGTTGCGGTCGGATGCCACGTGGACCTGCTCGAGGTAGTGCAGCAGCGACGCGCCCTCGTACCACGGCATGTTGACGGTGCGTTGCGCGATGTTGTCGCCGCGCAGTGCCGACACCGGGATGAACGTGAGGTCGTGCACCTCGAGTTTGATCGCGAACTGCCGGAACTCCTCCTTGATCTCCTCGAACCGTTCCTCGGACCACCCGACGAGATCCATCTTGTTGACGCACAGTACGAGGTGGGGAATTCCGAGGAGGCTGGCGATGAACGCGTGACGGCGCGTCTGCTCGAGAATCCCCTTACGGGCGTCGACGAGGATCAGGGCCAGGTCGGCGGTCGACGCGCCGGTCACCATGTTCCGGGTGTACTGCTCGTGACCCGGCGTGTCCGCGATGATGAACTTGCGGTGCGGCGTGGCGAAGTAGCGGTGCGCGACGTCGATGGTGATGCCCTGCTCGCGTTCGGCGCGCAGACCGTCGGTGAGCAATGCCAGGTTGGCGTGCTCGTCGCCCCGTTCGCGGCTGGTGCGTTCGACCGCCTCGAGCTGATCCTCGAAGATCGCCTTCGAGTCGTACAGCAGCCGGCCGATGAGGGTGGACTTGCCGTCGTCGACGCTGCCTGCGGTCGCGACCCGGAGTAGCTGCGGCATCAGAAGTACCCTTCCTTCTTGCGGTCTTCCATGCCGGCCTCGGAGATCCGGTCGTCGGCCCGGGTGGCCCCGCGCTCGGTCAGCCTGCTCGCGGCGACCTCGGTGACCACGGCCCCGGCGGTGGTTGCCGACGATTCGACGCAGCCCGTGCACGTGGCGTCGCCGACGGTCCGGAATCGGACGAGGGTCTCGTACGGCTCGTCACCGGGAAGCAGGGTCAGGAACCGGGTGTGCGCCAACAGCATTCCGTCGCGCGGCACGACCTCCCTGCGGTGCGCGTAGTACAGGGGCGGCAGTTCGATCTTCTCCTCGCTGATGTACTGCCAGATGTCGAGTTCGGTCCAGTTGGACAGCGGGAACACCCGGATGTGCTCCCCCTTGCGGTGCCTGCCGTTGTAGAGGCTCCACAACTCCGGACGTTGCGCCCGCGGATCCCACTGCCCGAACTCGTCGCGGAAGCTGAACACCCGCTCCTTCGCGCGGGCCTTCTCCTCGTCGCGGCGGGCGCCGCCGAAGATGGCGTCGAAACCGTTGTCCCGGATCCCGCGCAGCAGCGCCGCGGTCTGGAGTCGGTTGCGGCTGGCCCGCGGGCCCGTCTCCTCGCTGACACGGCCGGCGTCGATGTCGTCCTGCACGCTGGACACCACCATCCGCAGGTCGAGGCGTGCGACGGTCCGGTCGCGGAACTCGATGACCTCGTCGAAGTTGTGACCGGTGTCGACGTGCATGACGGCGAACGGGAGAGGTGCGGGCCAGAACGCCTTGGCGGCGACGTGGAGCATCACCACCGAGTCCTTGCCGCCGGAGAACAGCAGAACCGGACGCTCGAACGTGGCGGCCACTTCTCGGAAGATGTGCACGGCTTCGGCTTCGAGCGCGCCGAGGTGGGACAACTCGTACACGGGCGGTGCGGTCATGGGCGACTCCTCGTCGCGAGTGCCTTGCCGGTCTCTGGTCCATATTTGGACCAGCCCGGTCGAAAATGATTGCACCTCCGAGAATAGAACGTGTTTCAGATTGCGGTCAATGCCCGTTCGTCACCGCGGCCGGCGGCCGCCCACCTCCGTCGTGATCGCGTCCGCGGCCGCGGCGAGAGCCTTGCCCCGCCGCGCGATCTCGGACGGCGCGAGTTCGGCGCCCACATAGAGCGTCAGGACCATCGCCTGATGGCCCTCGGCGTCGTACGTCGGCGCGGCGATGAGACTGACGGGGTGCGGCGCGGCGGGATCCGCGTGTTCGGCGTCCAGGTACACCCGCTCCCCCAGGCTGGACACCATCTCACCGAGCACGTCGCGCAACTCCGGAGGCAGGTCGTGCGCAGCGACCCCGGCCATCAGCGTGTGCAGGCGCTGACCGACCGGAGTGAGAGTCTCCACGAGATACCCGGTGCGGGAGCACTCGTCCACCACCGTGCGCAACCGGTCCCGGTCGAGGCGCACCGGCAGGGTCGGCTCCCGGAGCAACCACGACTGCAGCGCGTCGTCACCGTCCCACAGCACGTACATCAGGCCGACGGGCGGCGCGAACGGGTACATCTCCCCCACCTTGGCGGCGGCCCGCACGCCCGGCGGACTCGTCAACTCCAGGACGGCGATGCGGTCGCCGACCACCGCCGACGCCGTGCACGTGGTCCGGAACTCCTCGCTGAGCACGGCGAGATGCCTGCGCGCCACCGGCCCGGCCGCGAATCCCTGCTGCGCCGCGCGGCCTGCCGCGATCAGTGCGGGCCCGAGGCCGTACGCCTTCGTGGCGGGATCCCGGACGAGGTAGCCGCCACGGGCCAGTTCGGTGAGGATTCCCAGGCAGGTGGGCTTGCTGATGTCGAGTTGCCGGGCCAGCTCCGACAGCCCGAAGCGGTGCTCCTTGCGCGCCACCAGGAAGTCGAGCACCTGCACCACACGTTCGGTGGGCGGCGACCGTCGGCCCTGTGCCCGGTCGGGCGCCTCGTCCTCGTGCCCCATTGACCGCTCCTTAGAACACGTTCTATTGTCGGTTCATCAACGTTCTACCACGCAGGTACATATTTGTACCACCCCATCGTGAGGAGCACGGTGTGCTGACCGACCCATTCGCCGACGCCATGGCCGAGGCCGAGAAACTGATCGAGAGTGCCCCCCACATCCGCACCGAACAGGATCTGCTCGAGGGCTACCAGTACCTCGCCGGCGGCATTCTCGCCACCACGCACGCGGCCTGGGCCACCGAACAGTCGCACCCGACGTTCATCTCGGGCACCGGCCCATACATGAAGATGGGCCTCGACAACCCCGACACCCTGTACTTCGGCGCGCGCGTCAACGACGACGTCGAATACGTGGTCACCGGGCGGCGCGGTACGACAGCGGACCTCAGCTTCCAGGTGCTGAGCGGAAACTACACGGCCGCACACGTTCCCGGCAGCGTCACTGCGTTCGACGACCGGGAGATCGACATCGCCCCCGACGGCTCGTTCGAGGTGCGGTTCGGCCCCGCCGAGAGTGCCGGCAGGCGCAACTACTTCACCCTCGCACCGGGTTCGTCGCAACTGGTGGTCCGGGAGGTGTACAGCGACTGGAGTCAGCGGCGCGGCACCATCCGCATCGCCAGGGCCGATACGACGGGTACGGCCCCGGGTCCGCTCACGCGGGAAGCCGTCGAGAAGCGTTACGCCCGTGCGGGCAAAGCCCTGGTCTCGCGGGTCAAGACGTGGCTGCAGTTCCCGGAGTGGTTCTATCTGAACCTGCCGGTGAACACGATGACCGAACCGCGGCTGACACCGGGCGGCCTCGCCACGCAGTACTCGTCCGTCGGGCACTACGAACTCGACGAGGACGAGGCCATGATCATCACCGTCCCGAAAGCCGATGTGCCCTACCAGGGTTTTCAGCTGGGCAGCATGTGGTACATCTCCCTCGACTACGTCAACCACCAGACCTCGCTGAACGTCGCCCAGTCGCAGGTGGATCCCGACGACCACATCCGGCTCGTCGTGAGCGAACGCAATCCCGGCGTCGCCAACTGGATCGCCACTGTCGGGCACCTCCGCGGCTACCTGCAGTTCCGCTGGCAACGCGTCTCCCGCGAACTGACACCGGACGACGGACCCCGGATCGAGGTCGTGAAGTTCGACGAGATTCATCGGACACTGCCGTACTACGACTCCAACAAGATCTCGCCCGAGGACTTCGCCGAACGCATCGCCGCACGCCAGGCCGCGGTCGCCGACCGGATGCTGGGGTGACCGCCATGACTACTCCGCAACTCCTGCAGGACAGGGTGGTCGTCATCTCCGGCGTCGGACCGGCGCTGGGCCGCACCCTCGCCGTCCGCTGCGCCGACGCCGGCGCGGACGTGGTGCTGGCCGCCCGCACCGCATCGCGTCTCGACGAGGTGGCCAAGGAGATCATCGCCGTCGGCCGGCGCGCGGTGACCGTCCCGACCGACATCACCGATCAGGCATCGGCCGAGAACCTGGTGTCCGCGGCCGTAGACGCGTACGGCAAAGTCGACGTGCTGATCAACAATGCGTTCTCGGTTCCGTCGATGAAACCGCTGGCCCGCACCGAGTTCGATCACATCCGCAGCAGTTTCGAGCTGACCGTGCTCGGGGCGTTGCGGCTGACGCAGCTGTTCACCCCCGCGCTCGCCGATGCGAACGGGGCGGTGGTGAACATCAACTCGATGGTGCTCCGGCACTCCCAGGAACGGTACGGCAGCTACAAGATGGCCAAATCCGCCCTGCTCGCGACGTCACAGTCGCTCGCAACCGAGTTGGGCCCACAGGGAATCCGCGTCAATTCCGTTGCTCCCGGCTATATCTGGGGAGACACGTTGAAACAGTACTTCACGCACCAGGCCGAGAAGTACGGAACAACCGTCGAGCAGATCTACGAACACACCGCCGCGAACACAGATCTGAAGAGACTCCCCACGACCGAGGAAGTGGCCGACGCCGTGATCTTCCTGGCCTCACCGTTGGCGAGCGCCGTGACCGGCCAGTGCCTCGACGTCAACTGCGGCGAATTCCATCACTAGCGACGAGAACCGGAGCATCATGAGCGAGCGCACCACCGTCGGCACGGTCGAGGACCTTCACGCCTCGGCCACCCGCCTGACCGGCCTCACCGACTTCGGCGTGGACGACTACACCGAGGCCCTCGGCATCCTGCTGGACTCGTATCACGTCGACGAGCAGCTGACCCCGCTCGGGAGCAAGGTGTCCCGGGTGTTTCTCCGCGGCGCCCTGGTGGCGCGGCTGCTGAGCGAGGCGGCATGGAAGCAGAACCCCGAGCACGCGGACGTGCGGATCGAGCGGCCCATCTTCGTCACCGGGCTTCCCCGCACCGGGACGACGGCGCTGCACCGGCTGCTCACCGCGGACCCGTCGCATCAGGGCCTGGAGATGTGGCTGACCGAGATGCCCCAACCCCGGCCGCCGCGCGCGACCTGGGAATCGAATCCCGTGTTCCAGAAGATCGAGGAGGGCTTCAGCCGCCACCACATCGAACGCCCCGAATTCATGGGCGTGCACTACATGTCGGCGAGCGAGGTCGAGGAGTGCTGGCAACTGCTGCGGCAGACGTTCAAGTCGATCTCCTACGAGTGCCTGGCGTCTCTCCCGACATATTCCCGCTGGCTCGAAGGCCAGGACTGGACCAACGCCTATCAGCGGCACAAGAAGAACCTGCAGCTGATCGGGCTTCCCGATCGGGACCGCCGCTGGGTGCTGAAGAACCCCAGCCATCTGTTCGCGCTCGACGAGTTGCTCGCCGTCTATCCGGACGCCCTGATCATCCAGACCCACCGGCCGCCGCGCACGATCGTCCCGTCGGTGTGCAGCCTGGCGGAGCAGGCGACGGAAGGGTGGTCGGAGAAGTTCCGGGGCACCGTCATCGGTGAGAGCCAGCTCGAGCTGTGGGCCCGTGGACTCGAGCAGTTCACCGCGGCCCGCGCCCGGCACGACCCCGCTCAGTTCATCGACGTCGACTACCACGATTTCGTGGCCGACCCGCTCGGCACCGTCGAAGGGGTCTACACGCACTTCGGGCTCGATCTCAGCTCCTCTGCCCAGGCGGCGATGGAGTCGATGCACGCCGAGAGTCGCAGCGGCGACCGCCGCCCCTCGCACAAGTACACGCTCGAGGACTTCGGGCTGACGGCCGCGCAGGTGGACGAGAGATTCGCCAACTACCAGTTCAGCGCGACCAGCTGACGGGATAGTCGAGGATCGACGACGCCGCTCGCGCCGCGATCAACGGCCTCGGCGACAGCGGCAGGTGGACGACCGGGGACGGCGGCGGTTCGGGCTCGGGCTCGTGTTCGAGTTCGGGTTCGGGTTGCCGTTTCGTGCCGCTGCCGAGGTCGAGTGCGTCGAGCAGCGGTATCAGTTCGGCGGCGATCCGATCTCCCACCTGCGTGAACGCCGCCTCGCCGAGGCCGACGGGGTCGCTGATGTTCGCGTCGTCGATCGCCCCGTACTCCCTTCGGGCGACGGCGAGTTCGGCGACGGTGCGGGCACCGGTGTCGGTGGCGATCCGGCGGGCCTCGCGAAGCGTGAACGTGCAGTGGCTCGTCCCGAGCAGCAGTTCCATCGAACGATCCCGGATCTGCTCGGTCATCGCGAGGACGAGGTCGGCGTGTTTGATCATCTCGGGCCGCAGGCGACGCGCCCGGAAACCGTCGGCGCTCGCGCCGAGGCCTTCGATGACGCGGGCGGCGACGGGTTCGATCGGAAAGCCCACGAGGGCGCGGACACCGGCGCTCTCCGCGGTGAGGTGCGGCAGGTCGCGGGCGAGCGCGTACGCGTGCGTCAGCCGCTCTGCGATCGGCGAGCGGCAGACGTTCCCGCTGCAGACGAACAGAACGTGCATGAGGGCAACCTAACCAGCGAGTTCGCTCTCGCGCGCGGGCAATTCCACTGTCCGAGCGGTCTGTTTCTGACGTTCATCTCCCCTTGGCAAGTCGTTCATCCCTTGGACTCCTCGTGGTCACCTCGAATCACGAACGCCCAGTTCACAGCGGTCGACGCTGGAGTAACGCCACGTACGCGATCTGCGTCACATTCCCAGGTGGGTGCGGCACCGTCGTCGGGGTTGCGAACCTCCCCGGCGCGGGTCGTCTGCCCACAGCAGACAATCGCCGGTCCGGCGCCGGCGCGGCGGTAGTAATGAGACATGACCACAGCCGCCCTACCCGACCTGAACTACCGCGACCTGTTGGCGGACAGACTGTTTCGCCAGCGCACGATCCTCCTCACTGGCGAGGTGGACGACGCCATGGCCGAGCGGGCCTGCTCCGAACTGGTGCTGCTCGCGGCCGCCGACCCCAAACGCGAGATCGTGCTGTACATCAATTCCCCGGGCGGATCCGTCTTCGCCGGCCTGGCCATCTACGACACGATGAAGCTCGTACCCAACGACGTGGTGACCGTCGCCATGGGTTTCGCCGCCAGCATGGGCCAGGTACTGCTGTGCTCGGGCACCCACGGCAAGCGGATCAGTCTGGCGCACAGCCGCATCATGATGCACCAGCCGTCGGCGGGCATCGGCGGCACCGCCGTCGACATCGCCATCCAGGCCGAGAGCCTCGAACGGATGAAACGCCAGTCGCAGGAGATCCTCGCCGCCGAGACGGGGCATCCGGTCGAGCAGATCGCCGAGGACAGCGACCGGGACCGGTGGTTCACCGCCGACGAGGCCCGCGACTACGGGATCGTCGACCGCGTCGTGTCCTCGTTCGCCGAGATCGCCCCGCACACCACCGCCCCGAGAATTGGATTGTGAAGCCATGTCCCAATACACCATTCCCCACGTCATCGAGCGCACCCCGGCAGGCGAGCGGTCGTTCGACATCTTCAGCCGACTGCTGAACGAACGGATCGTCTTCCTGGGCACCGAGATCGACGACGGAGTCGCCAATGTCGTGATGGCACAGCTGCTTCACCTCCAGGCGGACAGTTCCGATCAGGAGATCGGGCTGTACATCAATTCGCCCGGCGGCTCCACGACCGCGATGCTCGCGATCTACGACACGATGCAGTTCCTCCGACCGACCATCGCCACCTACTGCATGGGTCAGGCCGCGTCCGCTGCCGCCGTGCTCCTGGCGGCCGGAACCAAGGGACACCGCCACGTCCTGGCTCACTCCCGGACACTGCTGCACCAGCCGTCCACCCAGGGCAACGGCACGATCTCCGACCTGGCGCTTCAGGCCGCGGAGATCATGCGGGTCCGTTCGCAGACCGAGGCGATCCTCAGCAAACACACCGGGCAGACCGTCGAACGCCTGCGGCGGGACACCGATCGGGACCGCATCTTCACAGCCGAGGAGGCCATCGACTACGGCCTGGCCGATACGCTCGTCGCGGCCTGACAGAAGACGCTACGCGGCGAGCAGCGTGGGCACCTGCCGGTTCAGGCTCCTCGTCGCGGGGTTCCGGTTCGCCGCGCCGAGCCGACGCCCGGACCGGAACAGCAGGTGTTCCACCGGCAGACCGAGCGCGCCACACACTGCGCGCAGCATTTCCGACGAAGGCTCCTTCTTCCCGCGTTCGATCTCGGAGAGGTACTGCTTCGACATGCCGACGGCGGCGGCGACGTCCTCGAGGCTCCGATCCTGGTCCCGGCGCGCCTCGCGGAGCACTCGCCCGTACAGCTCACGCACCAGCGGCTCCTCCCGTGATTGCTCGGGAGCGGCCGTCACCAGCGTCAGTCTGCGCTGAGCTTCCATACCTCCGGAGTCTTCCAGACGACGCACCCGGACGCGGCGGCGTTCACCGACAGCGGACAGCGAATTCAGTACCGCCCGACGGCGAGCGCGACGTTGTGCCCGCCGAAACCGATCGAATTGCTCAGTGCGTAGTCGATGCGCTGACGCCGGGGTGACCCGGCGACGACGTCCAGGTCGATGGCGGGGTCCTGGTTGTCGAGGTTGAGGGTCGGTGGGACGATCTGTTCGCGCACCGTCAGGACGGTGAGGATCGCCTCGAGGGCTCCGACCGCGCCGATGGAATGCCCGAGTGCCGATTTCGGTGCGTACACCGATGCCTGTCCGGCGACGGCGGCGATCGCGGTGGCCTCGGAGGCGTCGCCGATGGACGTCGAGGTGGCGTGGGCGTTGACGTGATCGACGTCCGCGCCGCTCAGTCCCGCCGTGTCGAGCGCCTTCCGCATGGCGCGCGCAATTCCGGCGCCCTGCGGATCGGGGGCGACGATATGGTAAGCATCCGAGGTAATTCCGGCCCCCAGAATCCGGCCGTGGATCTCCGCGCCGCGAGACCGGGCGTGCTCCTCGGATTCGAGTACGAGCACCGCGCCGGCCTCACCGAACACGAAACCGTCCCGGTCGCGGTCGAACGGCCGTGATGCCCGTGCGGGTTCGTCGTTGCGGGTGCTCATCGCGCGCATCATCGCGAAACTGGCGATGGGCACCGCATCGATCTGCCCCTCGACCCCGCCGGCCACCACCACGTCCGCCTCGCCGGTGGCGATCAGCCGCCAGGCGAGCGCGATCGCCTCCGATCCGGACGAGCACGCGGACACGGGCGCGAAGACCCCCGCCTTCGCGCCGATCTCCAGCCCGACGGTGGCGGCGGGACCGTTCGGCATGACCATGGGAACGGACATCGGCGAGACCTTGCGGTACGCGTTCGCGCGCATCGCGTCGACGGCGTCGACCAGGGCGTCCCCGCCGCCCAGTCCGGTGCCGATCGCGACGGCGAGCCGCTCGCCGTCGACGTCGGGTGCGCCCACACTCGCCCAGGCCCGCCGACCGAGGACGAGCGCGCTCTGCTCGACGAACGACAGGCGGCGCTGCTCCACGCGAGACAGATGCTCGGCCGGGTGCGCCGTCAGTTTGCCGCCGATCCGGACGGGAAGGTCGTAGTCGTCGACGAACGGCTCGTCGAGCGCACCGATGCCGGACTGGTTGCGCAACAACCCTTCCCACGTGCCGTCGACGTCGTCCGCGATCGACGTGGTGGCGGCGAACGCCGTGACCACCACCGGCCGCCCGAACTTCCGCATTCCTGAAGCAGTCGTTACAGTCATGCCGTCATGAATACCTGTACCGTCCGCTACAGTCAACCGCATGGCCCGCCCCCTCGACCACGCCAAGCGCGCGCAGCTTCTCGCCGACGTCGTCGGCTACATCGCCGGACACGGACTCGCGGACCTGTCGCTCCGGCCGCTCGCCGCCGAGCTAGGCACGAGCTCCCGCATGCTCATCTACTACTTCGGCACCAAGGAGGAGCTGCTGGTCCAGGCGCTGGCGACGCAGCATCCCGGGTTCTCGTCCCTGTTCTCCGGCGTTTCGGACCGGGACGGGCTGCGTGCAGGTCTCGCGGAGTTGTGGACGTCGACCACGCAGGGCGAGTCGTCCGTCAGCACGAAGATTCTGTTGCAGGTGATGGGGGTGGCGAGTGTGCAGCGGGGCCCATTCGCCGACTTCGCCACCTCGGCCATCCACACGCTGATCGACGCCGTCGCCGATGCGATGGTCCGATGCGGAACCTCTGCTCAGGACGCCCGCGAGAATGCGACGGTCGCGGTGTCCGGACTGCGGGGAATTCTCCTCGACCGCTTGGTCACCGGCGACGTGGCGCGGACGGATCGATCGGCGTCACGACTCATCGAGCAGGTGGTCGCCGAGTAGTTCGTCGACGCGTTCGGCCGCCTCGTCCGGGATCCAGTGGCTCACGCCGCGGAGCACCTCGTAGGTGTACGGGCCGTCGACGAAGCGCGAGGTCAGCTCCGGTCCCACCGGCCCGATCGCCGTGTCGCCGTCGCTCCACACGAAGAGCGTGGGCACCCGGACCTTCCGGGAGGCCGATCGGGGTGCGGTGAACGGCATGGCCCGATACCAGTTGAGGGCGCCCCGGGCCCGCGTCCGGTCGCGCATGGGCTGCAGGTCGCGCTTCGCCCCGTCCGCGCACTGGCCGCTCGCGCGCAGCGCCCGGCAGCCGTAACTGTCCGAGGCGATCACCCGCTCCGGAATCCACGGCAGCTGGAAGGCGAACATGTACCAGGACTTCAGGATCTGGCGACTGGTGAGCATCGCCCGCACGAACGCCGCCGGGTGTGGCACCGACAGGGCCGTGAGCGTGCGGACCCGGTCGGGCCGTTCCGCCGCGAGACCCCAGGCCACCGCCGCGCCCCAGTCGTGCCCGACGACATGCGCCGGCCCGAGGCCCGCCTGGTCGATGAGCGCGACGACGTCCGCGACCAGTTCCGAGCTGCGGTACGCCCAGCGGGCGCGGGGCCGGGCCCCGGCCGAATAGCCGCGCTGGTCCGGCGCGAGGGTGCGGAAGCCCCGCCGGTGCAGCAACGGTGCCAGCGCGTCCCACGACCGCGAGTCCTGCGGAAATCCGTGCAACAGCACCACCGGAGTGCCGTCGATCGGGCCCTCGTCGCGGACGTCGAACACGAGCCCGTCACGGGTGAACGTGGTGATCCGCTCCGTGCCGCTCATCGGACAGCTGTCTCACGCTCGCTGCGGTCGGCGGCCGACGCACCGGCGCGGAGGAACCGTCCCGTCTTGGTGACGCCGAACCCGCCGGTGAACTCCCCGTCGCGGTAGACGAGCCTGCCGTTGATCACCGTCGCGACCGCCGCGCCGTCGCTGCGGTTCACCATCCGGCGCAGACCGCCGTACTCGGGGACCTCGGCCTCGAACAATCCGTCCACCGTGGCGTCGAGACCCGCCGGATCGATGACGACGAGATCGGCGCGGTCCCCTTCACGCAGGTGGCCGGCGTCGACGCCGTACCAGTCGGCCAGCTCTCCCGTCAGCCGGTGGACGGCACGTTCGACGGACAGGAACGGCTTGCGGTCGGACTGCGCGTCCTTGACCTTCTTCAGCAACCGGATCGGATAGTTGTAGAACGCCATGTTGCGCAGGTGCGCTCCCGCGTCGCCGAATCCCATCTGCACGCCGGAGCTGGCCGCGAGCTTCTTCGCGAACTTGGGACGATGGTTGGCGATGGTGGTCCGCCACCGCAGGTCGGTGCCGTACTTCACGACGAGATCGAGGTACGCGTCAACCGGGTGCACGCCACGCAGGTCGCCCACCGCTCCGAACGTCTTGCCGATCAGCGTCTCGTCGGGGCATCCGACGATCACCGCGTCGTAAAAGTTGCGGTGCCAGATGCGGGGGCTGAACTTGTTGTCGTAGTCCTTGCGGAACCGACGCCGGTAGGACTCGTCCTGCAGCAAGGCATTTCGCTCCACCTGGTCCTGGAGATGCAGCGCCGCCGCGCCGGCACCGAACTCCTCGAACACCACGAGGTCGATTCCGTCCGCGTAGACGGTGAACGGCACCGGGAGGTGCTGCCACTTGAAGTCGGTCTTGGCGAAGCGGTTCAGCAGCGGCGCCGCGGCGAGCATGAAGTACACGATTTGAGGGTAGGCCTTCGAGTCCGCGCCCGACAGCAGCGACGTCTTGAGGGGCTTGCGTCGTCCCAGACCCGAACTCTCCGCGAAGAATCCCGCGATGTTGGGGTGCAGGTTGATCGTCGGCGCGCTCTGCAGGATCTTGCCGCGCTCGCGCAGGATGCGGTTGAGGAAGCGGAACTCCTTCCACCGCGCATACGTGGACGGCAATGAGCGCGAACGGTATTCGTCGCCGTCGATCTTGTCGAGCGCATTGGTCATCGAGGAGAGGCCGAGGAAGCCGGCGTCCACGGCCTCGGTGAGCATCGCGCCCATCCGCTCGAGTTCGCGAGCACTCGGCTTGGTCCGTTTGTCGGTGCCCCGGCCGAGGCCGAGCACGTGGGTGCGGATGTCGGAGTGCCCGATGAAACCGGCGATGTTGGGGCCGAGCGGCAGCGACTCGAGTGCCTCGACGTACTCCGCCGGACTCTGCCAGATCTTGTTCTCTTCCAGGATCCTGAGCACGGAGTCGTGCGGCACGGCCTCGACCCGGCTGAACAGGTCGGCGCACTCGCGCGGCGTCGAGTACACGGTGGAAAGGGAGCAGTTCCCGAGGACGACGGTGGTCACGCCGTGTCGCACCGACTCCGGCAGTCCGGGGCTGACGAGCACCTCGGCGTCGTAATGAGTGTGCACGTCCACGAACCCGGGGACCACCCATTTGCCTGCCGCATCGACGATCTCGGTGTCGGGTCCGACGGGCAGCGGACGATTCGAGGCGCGGACGACGACGCCGTCGCGAATGCCGAGATTGCGGCGCCGGGGCTCGGATCCGGTTCCGTCGAACCACAGCCCACCATTGACGACGACATCGAAATCCGACATTGTTGCGCTCCTCACACTCAGTATGTGTAACCCGAGGTTACGTATCCCGTTGAGTAAAAGTCAATGGACGGTTCGAACGTTCATCAATAGAGTGCAGAAGGTGGCCGCCGCACCCCGCTCTCCCGAAGATAGGCGCGCGCAGATCCTCGACGTGGCCGTCCGACTTCTCGAGACGGTGCCGTTCGACGACCTGTCGATGGACCAGGTGGCGGCCGAGGCGGGCGTCTCCCCACCGCTGCTGTTCCACTACTTCAAGAACAAGCTGGGCTTTCGCAACGCCGTCCTCGAGGCCTCGGCCTCCGAGCTGCAACGCCGGATGACACCCGATCCGACACTCCCCGTGTCCGGACAACTCCGAGCCGGCGTCGAAACATTCGCGGACGCGGTGATCGAGCGCCCCACCATCTACCTGGCGGTCATGCGGATGGCCGGTAGCGGCGACGAGCGGATGCGGCAGATCTATCGCGGCATGCGGCGGACGTTCACCCACTGGATAGGCGCGTCGCTGGCCGCGTTCGGCGTGCCGACGACACCCGCACTCGAGGCCGCGATCTCGGGCTGGCAGGCGTTCATGGAAGAGATCGTGCTGTCGTGGCTCGACGAGCCGACCATGGACCGCACGGACATGATCGATCTCTGCGAACGCGCTTTCTACCACCTGCTTCCGGCGGCAGGCGTCGACGTCGACGCACTCGACGTGACACGCTGATCCGAACCGCACGGGAACGACTCGAAGGGGTTCCACAGTGGGCGAGCTGATCTATGCTCCGATCATGTCGCTCGACGGCTACATCGCCGACGAGAACGGCAATTTCGACTGGGCCGCGCCCGACGAGGAGGTCCATACCTTCGTCAACGACCTCGAGCGGCCGGTCGGCACCTACCTCTACGGGCGCCGGATGTACGAGACGATGACGTACTGGGAAACGGTGCCCGGCCTCGCCGACGAGCCCGCCTGCATACAGGACTTCGCGGAGATCTGGCGGGCGGCCGACAAGGTCGTCTACTCCACGACGCTGGAGGTGGCGTCCAGCGCCAGGACCCGCATCGAGCGGGAGTTCGACCCGGCGACCGTCCGGCATCTGAAGGCGAAGACGGAACGGGACCTCACGGTCGGCGGCGCCGGACTCGCCTCCCACGCATTCGCGGCCGGGCTGGTCGACCGATGCCACCTGTTCGTCGCACCCGCCGTCGTGGGAGGCGGCACCCGAGCCCTCCCCGACCGCGTCCGGTGCAGGCTGAAATTGCTGGACGAGCGCCGTTTCGACAACGGCTTCGTCTTCCTCCACTACCGCGTCGCGAGCTAGGAATTCGGAGTGCGTCGGTGAATCCTAGGACTTACCGGATGTCACTGACCGGCACGCTGAGCCTCCAGGAAGCGCCGTCCCGGCGTCGGGTCGACGCCGAAGCGCTCGGCGTAGCGTTCGTGAACTTCCTCCCACTGGTCCCACGAACCGTGCGCCTCCGCCTCGGAGAGGTACCCGCCGGCGAGATGAGGCTCGAGCCGCGCGAAGTAGGTCTCCCAGCCGGCCGCGGTCTGCGCTGCGACCGCACGGTCGCCGAAGACATGGATGAAGATCAACCGGCAGCCGTCTCCCTCAGCGGTCAGATCGAAGCTGTACCGCTCGCCGCCGAAGTTCCAGGCCAGCCGATGGGGCGCATCGACCTCGGTCACCTCGCCGGTCGCGCCGTAGGCCTCGAAGGTCTCCCCCGTCGCCGGCGTCCAGTCGGCAGCGGCGGGAAACCAGCGCTCGAGCTCTGCCGGCACACTGATTGCCCTCCACACGCGCTCGACCGAGTGCGCGAGCGTGCGCTCGAAGCGCAGTGCCGGGCGACCGTCGATCGTCTCCAGGGTTCCGTCGGTCATGGGTTCTCCTCCAGGTGTCGTTCGAGGGCGTCGAGGCGCCTCGACCAGAACGCGCGGTACGGCTCCAGCCATTGGTCGACCTCGGCGAGGGGTTCCGGGCGCAGCGCGTACAGACGTTGCTTGCCATCCGCGCGCACCACGACGAGCCCGGCCTCGCGCAGCACCTTGAGGTGCTTGGACACGCCGGGCTGGCTGAGCGCGATGTGCTCCACCAGATCTCCGGCGGGCCGCTCACCATCACGCAGCAGGTCGAGAATCTGTCTGCGGTGCGGCTCGGCCAGGGCGGCGTAGGCGCTCATAGCCTCATATTGCCAGACGGAAATATGAGTCGCAACCGTCGCCGAGGTCGTGCCGGAAACAGCAGTTCCCGCCGGGCGCCCGAGGGGCACCGACTTGACACGCCTCGTGTGACACACGACACTTGCCGACACCGACCGAGCGAGTGATCGGTCGGCCGCTCGAATTCGGACATCCCGTTCGGACCGGAGCCGGAGAAAGGGGACATGCGGTGTCGTCGACGTTCACCAACGACGGAATCCAGGAGCCACCCGTAGTGACCACTCTCGACGCGTGGCGGTCGCGCGTGCAGGCGCATCCCGATCACCCCGCCGTGGCCTATTTCGATGGCGCCCTCACGGCGCGCGAGGTCGACGACCTGTCGGACGCCCTCGCCGTCGCGCTGGACGAGTGGGGTGTCGGGCGCGGTGATCGGGTGGGAATCTACCTGCAGAATGTGCCGCAGTACGCCCTCGCTCTGCTGGCGCTGTGGAAGGTCGGCGCGGCGGCGCTTGTGCTCAATCCGATGTACCGCGGAAACGAACTCCGCCGCCTCGTCGACGATGCCGAACCGATCGGCATCATCTGCGAAGACGTGAGCGCCGCGGCCACGGCCGAGACCCTGCGCGGCAGCAGCGTGCGATTCTCGATCAGCAGCAGCGCCCTCGACTTCCAGACCCGCAACGATCCGCGGGTGTTCGACTCCACCGGGCGGGCCACGCCGGCGGCCGACGGCGACCTCGTCGAACTGCTCCAGCGCTTTCGCGGCAGGCGGCCTCCCCCGGTCGAACTCGGCGGAGACGACCTCGCGCTGCTCACCTACACCTCCGGGACCACCGGCCCGCCGAAGGGCGCGCTCAACTCCCACGCGAACGTCCTGGCCACCGCCCTCGACTTCGGTGACTGCGCCGGCGTCGTCGACGGGGACGTCGTGTTCGCCGTCGCCCCGCTGTTCCACATCACCGGTGCCGTGCTCAATGCCGGCGTGGCCCTCGTCCGGGACTGCGTGCTCGTCTTCGCGAATCGGTTCAACGCGGCCGTCGCACTGGAGACTTTCGTGGAGCACCGGGTGACCTACACGATCGGCTCGATCACCGTGTTCAACGCACTCTCCGAGGTGCCGGGTGTGAGCGCGGACCACTTCGCCTCGGTCAAATCCCTCTACTCGGGCGGCGCGCCCATCCCGCCCGCCACCGTGGAGAAGTTCGAAGCCAGATTCGGCAAGTACATCCACAACGCGTACGGGATGACCGAGACCACGGCCGGAGTGATCGCGGTGCCACCCGGCCTGCGGGCGCCGGTCGACCCGACGAGTGGCTCACTGTCCATCGGTCTCCCGCTGCCGCGGGTGGACATCCGGGCGGTCGACCCGAATGGCGACCCCGTTCCGCCGCACACCGCCGGCGAACTGGAAATCGCCGGACCGCAGGTTGTTTCGGGCTACTGGCGCAACCCCGATGCCTCCCGGGACACACTGCCCGGTGGACGGCTGCGCACCGGGGACGTCGCGATCATCGACGAGGCGGGGTGGGTGTACCTCGTCGACCGGCTCAAGGATCAGATCAATGTCTCCGGCTACAAGGTGTGGCCCCGTGAGGTCGAGGACACCCTCTACGAACACCCGGCCGTGCACGAAGCCGCCGTCGTCGGGCAACCCGACGACTACCAGGGTGAATCGGTGGTCGCCTACGTCTCGCTCCGCAAGGGCGCGACCGCCACCGAGGACGAACTCGTCGCGTTCGCCCGCGACCGGCTCGCCGCGTACAAGCGGCCCCGGCTGGTGCACATCATCACCGACCTCCCGAAGACGCAGACGGGCAAGATCCGTCGCAGCGACCTGCGCTGACGACTCCTCCCCTCGACCTTTCGACTCCGCGACCCCGACGAAAGTGACTGCACGTGAACGTCGACCTCACGCGCCAGGCGCAGCCTGACACCCATTCCGGCCCCACCCTCGCCTCCCGCAAGAAATCGCTCCTCGCCAGCTCCGTCGGCAACGTCCTCGAGTGGTACGAGTGGAGCGCCTACGCGGTGTTCGCCCCGTTCATCGCGGCGGCGATGTTCAGCAACTCGGACCCGGTCTCCGCCCTGCTGTCCACGCTCGCGGTGTTCGCGGTCGGCTTCCTGATGCGCCCGCTCGGCGGGATCATCTTCGGCCGGATCGCCGACAAGCGCGGGCGCAAGTTCGTCCTCGTCACGACCATGCTGATGATGGCCGCGGGCAGCCTGATCATCGGCGTGATGCCCACCTATTCGACCATCGGCGCGTGGGCGTCGCTGATCCTGCTCGCGGCACGCGTCATGCAGGGTTTTGCGCACGGCGGCGAGTCCGCGACCGCGTATTCCTACGTCGGTGAGATCGCGCCTCCGCACCGGCGCGGCATGTGGGGCAGCGTCGCGTTCATCGCGATCTTCGGCGGTTCGGTGCTGGCCTACACCGTCGGCGGCGTCGTCACCTCCTCCCTGTCCGACACCGCGGTCGGTCAATGGGGTTGGCGTATTCCGTTCCTCATCGGCGCGCTTCTGGCACTGTTCGCCCTCTACCTCCGCCGCAGCATGGAGGAGAGCGACGTCTTCGACGCTGCGCAGAAGGAGGACGATCAGCCGGGCATCCCCCGCCGCGCCGTCGTCCGGGCGATCCTCCTGATGATCGGGATGACCTCGGGCATCACGGCCGCGCACTACACCTGGACGTCATACATCTCCACGTACGCGATCACGCAGCAGGGCATGAACCCCGACACCGCATACTGGATGCTGGTGATCGCTCAGCTGATCGCTCTGGTCTCGCTGCCGTTCCTCGGGTTGCTCTCCGACAAGATCGGCCGGCGGCCCATGCTGGGCGCCTTCGCGGTTCTGATGTTCGCCCTGCAGTTGCCGCTGACGATGATGATCACGTCCGACGGGTGGACCCTGCTCGTCGCCACCACCGCCGCCCTGCTGATCGTCGCGGTCCCGGCGTCGATTCTGTCCTCCACGCTGTCGGAGAGCTTCCCGACGCGGCTCCGCACCCAGGCGATCGGATTCGCGTACTCGTTCTCCGTCGCGGTGTTCGGTGGCACCGCCCCGTACCTGAACCAGCTTCTCCTCGGACTCGACCTCGGCTGGGTGTTCGGCGTCTACATCATGGTGCTGGCCGTCCTCACCGGCGTCGCGTGCCTGTTCATGAAGGAGACCAAGGGCATTCGCCTCGAAGACGTGTGAACACGCACAAGAGAACCGGCAGGTGCATCACCTGCCGGTTCTCATCGAGCGAGTGACGGGATTCGAACCCGTGTGAACGGCTTTGCAGGCCGGTACCTCAACCACTCAGTCACACCCGCATCGATGATTACTGTGCCCGGCCGGTGTCCCGGGCGCGAGGTTTGCGCTCACGGTGATTCTGAAACCGACACGCCGGGGCGGGAACAAACCAGGTGCCCTCGTTGCTGTGTTGCTTCATGACCGATACCGACGAACGCGCCGCCCCGACCGGCGACCGGACAACAACCCGTCCCAGCCTTCGGGTGATCCTGGTACTCGGCGCGATGGTGGCCCTCGGCCCCTTCACCATCGACATGTACCTGCCCGCGCTTCCGGACATCGGAACCGACCTCGGCGCATCCTCGTCCGCGGTACAGCTGACCATCACCGGCACCCTGCTCGGCCTCGCGCTGGGGCAGTTGATCGTCGGACCGCTCGCGGACGGCCTCGGGCGCCGGCGCCCCCTCATCGCCGGTATCGGTGTCCACGTCGTCGCGTCCGTGCTCGCGGTCTTCGCGCCGACCGTGGCCGTGCTGGGTGTGCTCCGCGTCTTCCAGGGCATCGGGGCCGCCGCCGCTGCGGTGGTCGCGCTCGCCGTGGTGCGCGACCTGTTCTCGGGGAACACCGTGGCCGTCGTGATGTCGCGACTGATGCTCGTCCTCGGCGTCGCACCCGTCCTCGCTCCGAGTATCGGCGGGGCGCTCCTCATCGCCGTCGACTGGCGCGGGATCTTCGTCGTCCTCGCCGTGATCGGCACGCTGACGGCGTTGATCGGTGTGTGGGGTCTGACGGAGACGTTGCCGCCGGAGCGGCGGCGCAAGAGCGATCTGCGCGCTGTGCTGGGCACCTACAAGAGTCTGCTCGGCGACCGGGCGTTCATGGTGCTCGCCCTCGTGTCGAGTGTGGCGATGGGATCGTTGTTCTCGTACGTCTCCGGTGCGTCGTTCGTGTTCCAGGACCAGTACGGCCTGGACGAGCAGCAGTTCGCGCTGCTGTTCAGCTCCGGCGCGATCGCTCTGATCGGCGCCTCGCAACTCAACGTCCGCGCCCTTTCACGCCGGTCACCGCTGCAGATCACGGTGGCTGCCCTCGCCTTCGCGACGGTGGCCGGGCTGGCGCTGATCACCACCGCCCATTTCGAGTTCGGCGGGCTCGTCGGGTTCGTCGTTCCGCTGTGGTTCCTCCTCGCCGGCGTCGGCTTCGTCCTGCCCAACGCACCCGCGCTGGCCCTCGGCCGCCACGGAGAGGCGGCCGGCACCGCTGCCGCGCTGCTCGGCGCCCTGCAGTTCGGTGTCGGCGCACTGATCGCTCCCCTGGTCGGCGTGCTCGGCAACACCGGCGTCGCACTCGCGGTCACGATGACGGCATGCGCGGGACTCGGTCTGGTGGCGTTGGCGGCCGCGGCGAAGGCGGAAGCGGAAGCGGAAGCGCACTGACGACACGCTCGGCAGACTTTCGCGGCCCATCACCCGACATGGGATGATCGACGCATGCCACCACCGTCACCACTTCATCTCGACCCCATCGAAGAGGCCCACCGGCAGTGGACGAAACACGGCTGGGGTGATGTCGCCGACGGCATGGCCGCGGTGACCTCGGTGATGCGGGCGCAGCAGATCATGATGGCCCGGGTGGAGGAGGTTCTGAAGCCGTCGGGGCTCACGTTCGCCCGGTACGAATTGCTGACACTGCTGACGTTCACGCGCACGGGCGCGCTCCCGATGGCGAAGGCCAGCGCGCGCCTTCAGGTTCACCCCACGAGCGTCACCAACGCCGTCGACCGGCTCGAGACGGCGAATCTCGTGCGGCGTGTCCCGCATCCGAGCGATCGCCGTGCGACGCTGATCGAAATCACTGACGCGGGAAGGAAACTGGCTGTCGAGTCCACCGAGCGACTCAACGCCCAGGTGTTCTCGCGCCCCGGGGTGTCCGGCGACAAGCTGGAACAGCTGGTCACGATCCTCGCCGAACTGCGCCGCGAGGCAGGCGATTTCGACACTGGGGACGCCCCCACCAAGTGGTGAGAGACGACTGTCGCCCCGCACCGGATCCCGGTGCGGGGCGACAGTCGTTTTCAGGGCTTCTAGCGGTGTTTGAAGACGGGCGAACGCTTCTCGACGAACGCCGCCATCCCTTCCTTCTGATCCTCGGTGGCGAATGTCGAATGGAACACCCGCCGCTCGAACCGGACGCCCTCGGTGAGGGTGGTCTCGAAGGAGCGATTCACCGCTTCCTTCGCCATCATCGCGACCGGAAGGGACATCTCGGCGATGGTGGTCGCGGTCTGCAGCGCGTCCTCCAGGAGATCCGCGGCGGGCACGATCCGCGACACCAGCCCGGCGCGTTCGGCCTCCTCGGCGTCCATGTTCCGGCCGGTCAGGCACAGTTCCATGGCCTTGGCCTTACCCACCGCCCGCGTCAGCCGCTGCGAGCCGCCGATGCCCGGAATGACACCGAGTTTGATCTCCGGCTGACCGAACTTCGCCGTGTCGGCGGCGATCAGGATGTCGCAGAGCATCGCCAGTTCACAGCCGCCGCCGAGTGCGTAACCGGCGACGGCAGCGATCGTCGGCTTGCGTGCCGCGGCGAGCCGATCCCACGCGGCGAAGAAGTCGTCGAGGTAGACGTCCATGTACGACTTGGGCTGCATCTCCTTGATGTCGGCGCCCGCCGCGAAGGCCCGGTCGGAACCGGTGATCAGAATGGCACCGATCTCCGAATCCTTCTCCAACTCCTCCACCGCCGACACGACCTCGCGCATCAGCTCGGAGTTCAGTGCGTTGAGCGCCTTCGGACGGTTGAGGGTGATGATCCCCACCCGGCCCTTGCGCTCGAGCAGGATGGTCTCGAAGTCGGTCACTGGTCTCCCTCGGTAGAACGTTCGCGGATGTCGTTGATGATGGCAGAGAAGTCCTGGCCACCACCACCGGCGGCAT
Source organism: Rhodococcus sp. NPDC127593 (assembly GCF_042671975.1). Taxonomy (NCBI): domain Bacteria; kingdom Bacillati; phylum Actinomycetota; class Actinomycetes; order Mycobacteriales; family Nocardiaceae; genus Rhodococcus; species Rhodococcus sp. NPDC127593. Next base: position 34,027 of record NZ_JBHXWI010000080.1, read on the forward strand.
GGAACCGGCTGTACAACTCGGCAGCGCGCAGCCCGAGGTCCGCCTCGACGCCGTTGGTCTTCAGCGCGTTCGCGGCGAGACCGAGATCCTTGTCCATCAGCGCGGCCGCGAAGCCCGGCTGGTAGTCGTTGTTGGCCGGGCTCGTCGGAACCGGTCCGGGCACAGGACAGTTGGTGGTCAGCGCCCAGCACTGACCCGACGCGTTGGACGCGACATCGAACAGGGCCTGGTTGCTCAGCCCCAGCTTCTCGCCGAGGACGAACGCCTCGCTGATGGCGATCATCGACACGCCGAGAATCATGTTGTTGCAGATCTTGGCGGCCTGACCGTTGCCCGGATCGCCGCAGTGGACGATTTTCTTGCCCATCACGTCGAGTAGCGGCTTCGCGGACTCGAAGTCGTCCGCCGTGCCGCCGACCATGAACGCGAGCGTTCCCGCGGTGGCGCCGACGACGCCACCGGAGACGGGTGCGTCCACCGAACGGTGGCCCGCCTCGACGGCCTCGTCGTGCGCCGCCCGGGCGTCCGCGACGTCGATGGTGGACGAATCGATGAACAGGGTGCCCGGCTTCGCGGCGGGCAGGATCTCGGCGTAAAGCCCGAGAACGTGCTTGCCGCTCGGCAGCATCGTGATCACGACGTCCACCTCACGCACGGCCTCGATGGCCGAATCAGCGACGGTGACACCGTCTTTCACTGCCTGTTCGAGTGCGGCGGGCGCGAGGTCGAAGCCGACCACCGTGTGCCCCGCCTTGACGAGATTGGCCGCCATGGGACCACCCATGTGGCCGAGTCCCAGAAATCCGACGGTAGTGCTCATAGCAGTCCCTCCTGGACGCGTGTGGCTGGTGGTTCAGTGCTGCGGCTGTGGAGCCGTCAGGCCGAGTTCGAGGTCGCCGAGCGGTGTGAAGAACGCGTCGACCCGCGCCGGGTCGACCTCCTCGATCGTGGCGGGCGACCACCGCGGGTTGCGGTCCTTGTCCACGACCTGCGCCCGAATTC
>NZ_JBHXWI010000081.1:0-34758 GCF_042671975.1 Rhodococcus sp. NPDC127593
ACCGGTTCCTAGACAAGATCGATTCTTTCACCACCGCAGGGCATTTCGCCTTTATGACACCCTCAGGCGCTCATACCAATCGGTGTATCCAGGCTTAGCTCCTGAGGGTTGAAGATTCGCAGAACCATAGGGGCGGAATATGTCCGCTCGATGGCGTGTGGTGTCGGTGCGCTTACACTTCGCTCACCCGGGCACCTGCACCGAAGACAGCACCCCGAAACAACACCGTGACCATGGGGCAACAGGCTCTACACATGCATATGCCCTGGTCGGGGACATGTTCTCCGACGGAGACGGTGCGGTCTTCCTTCGCAGCGCGAGCGGTGTCGATCGTCGCGATCCCCTGGTGGGCGTCGGCGGCGGGCCCGGGTGGTGATCATGGGAGGCAGTGCGGGACCGACGGCGATATGCCCGAACGCTTCAGGATGGCCCGGGGTGGGGCAAGGTCGACCAGGCATGCCCCTCCGAGGGCGAGCGTTGTAGCAAGGTCGGGCAGGATGTTGCCGATCAACGCCTGGTTCGGGGCCTGTGCCACGGATCGGCAGCGCTCGACAGTCCGCGGTCAGTCCGACCTTCTCGGCCGTGCCCAACAGCAGAACTGAGCCGGCGTGACTCGACATCGGGCCGGCGGCCCGAGGCGGACAGACGCGCGGATAATAGGACGTGGTTTCAGGCACCAGGGACAGCTCTGATGTCAAGCTGTGGAATAGGATTCGTCACGAGGCGTTGCGAACGCGTATCGCCGCGATTGCTCCGCGATGACTCGATTCGCCGTCTCCGGTGGCCCGCGCCAGCCCGAACTGAGGTCGGCCGCTCACTGACATCGGTTATGTCGGCGGCGGGTGTGAGGGGCGGGGGACGCTCAAGCTGCCCGGATCATCGTCCGCAGGCGGGGCACTGGGCCATGCTGGGGAAGTGAGAAGGGCGGCCAGTGTCGCGCGGAAATCGTATATGCTTGTGTGGAAAGATAATTCGCCCGGTACTTTTGTCTCGCAGCTACGCCGTAGCCGATCCGCTGGTGCGTCGACCCGCCCGCGCCGTGCACTGGCAGGCGATCGCCGCGGTGATTACCCGTTCGGGTGGAAGGGTGCACCTCGTGTGCGGTGTTTGCCACCGGTTCGTCCGAGGAAGGTCTGGAGGGCCGCGGTGCCGCCGAGGCTTCCGGCGAGCAATCCCATCAGCAGTGCGACGTTGGTATTCATATTCGAGGTCCTCACGAGTGTCCCGTGTCGGTGTCGGGCGAGCGGTGGGTTGGGTTCAATGGGTGGGCCGGGGTCCGTCGTCGGGGAACCTGGCCTCGATGCGAGCCTTGATCTCGAGGGTACTGATCGGCCAGGTGCGCGGTGCGGTGCCCAACAGCTCTCAATCGCTTCCCTCCTGGTGACGGGCACCCGTACGGCTCATCAGCCGGCCCGAACAGACTCGCTCCCGTGGAACAGCGGAACCATGTGCCGTGACCGATTACTCGCGGATTCCAACCGAGTAGGCTTTGGGGCGAGGAGCGTTTGCAGCCGCCAGTCGACTGGCGCTCGTCTGGTAGAAGAGTGGGAAATCGGTGATGCGGGATGGACCAAGGGCGCAGACTCCGCCTGCCAGGCCCAGGGGTGAGCGACCGATGGTAGGGGCGGATGGTTTTGCTCCCATCGGCGGTGCGGTCCCGACGATCAAGGCTGAACTCGGAGCCGAGGGCTTCGGGGAAGTGGAGATGATCGGCCACGGCGGGTTCGGGGTGGTGTTCCGGTGTCGGGAGCCATCGCTCGACCGGGTCGTCGCCGTTAAGGTGCTGGGTTCGGGGCTCGATGAGGAGAGTCGAGCGCGGTTTCTGCGTGAGCAGCGCGCAATGGGTCAGCTCTCGGGGCACCCAAACATCGTCAATGTGCTGCGAATCGGGGCGACTCAGAGTGGCCTTCCCTTCATCGTCATGCAGTACCACCAGTGTGACTCACTGGAGGTTGCAATCCGGCGCGACGGTCCGACGGGGTGGGAGTCGGCAATCCGAATCGCGGTGAAGCTTTCGGGAGCGCTCGAGACCGTACATCGCGCGGGGATCCTCCATCGCGATGTCAAGCCGGCCAACATATTGCTGACCGACTACGGGGAGCCGCAGCTCTCCGATTTTGGTATTGCACGTATTCAAGGTGGCTTCGAGACGGACTCCGGCGCGCTCACCGGTTCACCGGCATACACGGCCCCGGAAGTGCTTTCCGGCGAGTCTCCCAGCGTTGCATCCGATATCTATGGGCTCGGCGCAACCCTGTTCTCTCTCATCACCGGGCATGCGGCCTTCGAGCGCCGGTCCGGTGAACAGATCGTTGCCCAATTCCTGCGCATTACCGCCGAACCAGCACCGCGTTTGCCGTCCGCCGGCTTCCCAGCCGACGTTCGCGCAGCGATCGAGACCGCGATGGCTCGGGATCCAGGCGCTCGTCCATGCACCGCAGCGGAGTTCGGAAATTTATTCCGCGAGGTCGAACGCAGTCACGATCTGGTTGTCGACGAGATGGCGATATCAACTCAAACCGACCGAACACCTGTTCGATCGATTCAAGACCGTGCCACCGGCACAGTCAGCTATGTGCCAACTCAGACACACGCCGCTTCGCTCCCTGAGGCCGTCGGGTCGTCGTTACAACCGCCGAGCGCGTCGACGAAGTACCGGCCGCCGACACCCACGCGGGCACTTGTGCCACGCAGTAGACTCGCCGGACAGTTACGTGACGCCAGTCGCCGGCGATTGATCTTGATCCACGCCCCTGCAGGGTTCGGAAAGAGCACACTGGCCGCACAGTGGCGCGACACCCTGATCAATTCCGGTGTTGCGGTCGCGTGGCTGAGCATCGACTCGGACGACAACAACGTCGTCTGGTTCCTCGCACACCTGACGGAGTCGATCCGCACCGTCCGACCCGATCTTGCCGCGGAACTCGGCCAGATTCTCGAGGAACACGGCAACCAGGCCGACCGGTACGTGCTCACGACCCTCATCAACGAGATTCACGAGCGCGGCGAGCTGCTGACTGTCGTCATCGACGACTGGCACAGAGCGACCGATGCCGCGACGATCGCCGCGATGGGATTCCTTCTCGATCATGGGTGCCACCATTTGCAGGTGCTGGTCACCAGCCGCAGTCAGTCGGGATTGCCACTCAGCCGCATGCGGGTCCGTGATGAACTCGTCGAGATCGACGCCGCTGCCCTCCGGTTCGACCTCGACGAATCCCGGGCGTTCCTCGTCGATATGTGCGGACTGACCCTCGAACAGGACGAGATCTCCAACCTCAGGGACTCCACCGAGGGGTGGGTCGCGGCCTTGCAGTTGGCGTCGCTGTCTCTGCGAGGGCGCGACGATCCAGCCGAATTCATCAGCCACCTATCGGGCCGACACCGAGGCATCGGCGAGTACCTCGCCGAGAACGTTCTCAGCGCCCTCGAACCCGACCTCCTCGACTTCATGCTGGCGACATCGGTCACTGAACGGCTCTGCGGTGATCTCGCGGCCGTGCTCGCACGCGTCGACGACGGCCAAGCGCTACTCGAACAAATCGAGGAACGCGATCTGTTCCTCCGTGCACTCGACGACGAGCGAGAGTGGTTTCGGTATCACCACTTGTTCGCCGATTTCCTGCGTCGTCGCATGCAGCGCGATCATCCCGCGCGCATCGCCGAACTGCACCGCACGGCGTCGCAGTGGTTCGCCGCGCACGATCTGCTGAGCGAGGCCGTCGGTCAGGCACTGGCCGCCGGGGAGCGGGAACTCGCGGCCGACCTCGTCGACGCACGAGGACTGGCGCTGATCGAGCACTCGCAGCTCGCGTCGGTACTGGGCCTGATCGACAAGGTTCCCCGGGTACTGGCCGCCGATCGCCCACACCTGCAGCTCGCCCTCGCCTGGGCGCACGTACTGCTCCACCATGACCACACCATCGTGGAGGAATCACTCCGATCTCTAGATGCCTGCATCGCCGACCTACCCGCCGCCGACACCACTACGGCCGACCTGCGGGTCGACGCCGCACTGGTGAGGGGAGTCGCGGACCTCTTCGGGGACCGCATCGACGGGCTGACCGAGTTGGTGTCGGACTGCACTGACCGGCAGAAGACCCTGCGCCCGTTCGTCCTCGCCGCCGCGTCCAACGTCGCGTCCTACGAGGCGATCCACCGCTTCGACTTCGACGCCGCACAGCGGTGGCAGGAATGGGGGACGCCCTTCCACGCGCGCACAACTGGGCCGTTCACTGGGGTGTACGGGCACTGCTTTTCCGGGATCGCGGCAAACGAGATGCTGCGCGTGGACGAGGCCGAGCGGTACTTTCGGTTGGCCTACGGTCTCGCGCGTGAGGCGGGAGGTCACCACTCGTATTCCACGAGGCTCGCAAGCGCGATGCTGGGGGATCTGCTCTACGAGCGCGGCGAGCTGGACGAGGCCGAGCGACTGCTGGACGAAAGCTATCAACTCGGCTCGGAGGGCGGTGTCGTCGATTTCATGCTCGTCACGTTCGGCACCGGATCCCGGATCAAGGCCATCCGGGGAGATATCACAGCGGCCGCCCAGCGGCTGGACGACGGTGCACAGATCGCCGCCGAGTTGGCGCTGCCGAGGCTGGCCGCCCGTATCGGCAACGAGCGGACGAGGTTGGGGCTCTCCGCCGCCGATCCCGCGCAGCACCTGGCCGAGGGCGACCCGGACACTCCCGCACCTGCGCCGGATCGGGTGGACGGGATCGTCGAGGTGACAGCAGAACTCGAGGAGGATTCGGCGATCCGGCGACTGATGGCAGAGAAGTCGCTGCCGAGCGCGCTCCGTGCCCGTACGAGGGCAGCGGCCCTGGTAGAGCGAATAGCGACCCATGAGCGTCCCCGTGCTCTGCTGCGAGCGCGACTGCTGCACGTCGTGTCGGTTCTCGTCGCCGGTGATGAGCAGGCGGCCTTGGATGCGCTGGTACCCCTGGCCGCGCAGTGCTCGGGTCTGGGCGTGATCAGGCTTCTGTGTGACGAGGGACCGCCAATGATGCAACTTGTTGCGCGGTTGCGGGACATTCAGACGCAACAGCGCCGGCCGTCACGTTGGCCGGCGATCTCGCAGGAGTTCTTGTCGTCGGTATTGGCCGCGGACGTGTCGGCGGGCGGGTAGTGCTCGGACCCAATGCCACGAAGTTAAGCGTTTCTGCAGTTCAGACATGCTCAGATCGAACAGCAGTGTGGCGGTGCGTACGTCGATCACCAGGACGTGCGATTCAGTGATGGTGATGTGGTGGTGGACGCACGCTTTTCGGGCGCGCAGATGAGCCTTTAGGAATATTGTGCAAAATCGAATTCGGGTACCCTTAACGCTGATGGTGGATGTGGCCTCGATGTCACTGACTGTCGTGGAACAACTCCCGGGCGGTTCATACCTAATGGGCGCACTGGCGGCCATGGAGCCCAGGCCGCCGATCGCGGTGCCGGGGTGCCTGGGTATGCAGGTACGGCCGCGCGGTCGGTGTTGAGGTAGAGGCGATAGGCGAGCTGCCCGCGTCGATGGCTGCCGGTGCCCGGGTCGACGGCGCCGAGGAAAATACCCGTGCGTGGATCGACAGCCGAGAAGATCGCCCCCGCCCACTCGGCGGGCTCCGCGGGTGGCAGATACCGTGGCCGGCCTGTCACTGCGTCGACGGTGTGCACTATGACCGTGACGGCGACCCCGGCCGCCGCTGGGAATCATTGCTCGGCCGCGACGTCGAACGGTAAGAGGACAGTGTGGATCCGTAGCTCGATGTCTGTTCTGGTGCGGGCCGCCGCCGTGATGATGTGGTGTACGGGTACTGCTCCGGCACGCGGCACGGCGTCTGAAGCAGATTCGTCGCAGGTCTCGGCCGTAGATCACATCGGCGTCGTGGGTACGGTGGTTGAGGCAGCCGTGCAGGATTCGAACGAGGGCACTGTCACGTTGGCGAGTTCGGCGAACTGGGAGAATCTGTGGTGTGACCACAGCAATCCCGTCGTACAAGGGCCCACCGCTATCCAGTGGAGATGATCAACCACTGCGTGTGGTTGTACTTCCGGTTCCCGCCCAGCTTCCGTGAGATGGAGGAGCTGATGCTCGAACGCGGTGTCGTGGTCAGCTACGAGACGATCCGGCGATGGTGTGCCAAGTTCGGTCAGCTCTACGCCAACCAGCTGCGTCGACGCCGGGCTGTCAAGCTCGGCGGCAAGTCGCATCTCGACGAAGTGTTCGGCCGGATTGCTTGCCGGCAATTTTATCTCTGGCGTGCGGTCGACCAGCACGGCACTGTGCTCGACATTCTGGTCTAGTCCCGCCCAAACGGTAACGCCGCCAAGCGATTCTTCCGTCGGCTGCTCAAGGGCGTGCAATATGTGCCGCGGGTAATCGTCAGCGATGAGCTGGCCAGCTACAGCGTCGCCCACCGCGAGTTGCCGGCCTCGGTCGAGCATCGCCGGTGCAAGTACTCGAACAACCGGGCGGAGAATTCCCATCAGCCGACCCGCCAGCGGGGAGCGGGAGATGAAACGCTTCAAGTCGGTCGCGCATGCGCAACGATTCGTGTCTGCGTTCAGCCCGATCTCGACGCATCTCCGGGCTCGCCGGCACCGACTGGCTGCGGCCGGAAGGCGCACCGAGATGGCGGACGGATTCGCAGTTTGGCGGGAAGTCACCGCCAGCGGCGTTGCCGTCTGAAAGGTGAACAACCCCCAACAGTGTCCCATCGCCGCGTTCTGAATTATGTTGGTATGCAATAGCCGTTCCGTATTCTACTGATGTGTCGGTATTTTCAGTGACCTTTCGCATGGGTGCTCCTAAGAACCTCGAATAGTGTTGGTAATCCAGCCGTCAAGAAGCAAGAGCCGAAGTCTGGTCGTGATGTAGCCGCGCAACCGTACTCGGCCCGGACCGCTCCTCCCGCGGAATCTGCGGCGTCGGAGGTGAACGCGCACATCGATTTGCCGTCGAGGTGGCGACGTGCGTGCCGACAGCGGTGCCCGAGGTCGGTGAACGGGGATCGTCTGTCGGCAACCACGGCAACGCGGCGTCGCGTATCACGCCGGTGAGGCGATATTTTCGTCCGGCGCGTGATTTGAAACCGCCCGAGCAGGGGGCGGAGCTCGGCTCCAGTGTGCCGACCGAGAGCCTCTATATCGAAACCCCGAAGACCGACTCGCTCGACGAGATACTGTCCGACTGGATGCAACTGAAGGCACCGTTGCTTCCGATCGAAGCCGGCGCGCACGTCGACGGGGTGACGGCACGATGACCGCCCCTCAGATGATGGAGATCGAGTCCGAGTTCGGCTTCGGTATCCACGCACTGGCGCCGGCGCCGGCGTCGGCGTCGGCCGGCTCGAGTGAGGTGTTCCGGCGGTAGATCGCGTCGGTCGGTGCTCTGTGCGCGATGATGGACGGCGAGCCCGTGGGCATCGTCGCGACATCCCTCGCCGTCGAAATTTCCTTTGACCCGCCGGTGATTACGTTCTCGATCCGCAAGGCGTCCACCACGTGGCCGAAGCTGCGCACGGCTTCTCATCGGAGTTTCGGTGCTTGCGGAGAACCAGGGCGCGATCTGCCGGCAGATCTCCAGGCCCGCGGCCGAGCGGTTCACCGGGTTCGGTCTGCACGAGTCCGCTGAGGGTGCCGTGTTCTTGAAGGACGCCATGACCTGGCTGAACTGCTCATCCGAGACGGCCGCTAGTGCCCTCGAGCCGTCCGACGAAGCCGTGTCTCAATCTTGGGGTGGCTGACGCGCGCCGTCCTGTCGTAACGTCGTAGAAGTCCAGGTCGACGCCGGTGTGCGTGCGCAGGCGCACATCTTTCTGTTTGTTGCCCGGCCGGTAGAACCAGGAGGTTCACGATGGCTGTAGCGCGCATTTCCATATCAGCAGGACAGTTGTGGCTCCTTGGCAACGTGAACAGCGAGATTCGGTCATGAGTGACCGGGCGCCGTTCCTGATGACCGGTGTGGGCGGTGGTTACAGCAGCATCAGCCGGCTGGTAGCAGAGCTGCTGCTGCGGAGTGGTGAGCCCGTGCGGGCGATGGTTCATCGCGATGACGGCCGCGCCGACGCCCTACGGGACCTGGGGGCAGAAATTGTCGTGGGCGATCTGACCCGCCCTGGCGACGTCGCTGCGGCGTTGGCGGGCGTGAGGCGGATGTTCTTCAACATGAGTGTCTCCGCGGACTATCTGGAGGCCGCCGCTGTCGTCTGCGCGATTGCCGACGAGCGGGGCGATCTCGAGGCGTTGGTGAACATGTCGCAGATGACGGTGTCGCAGATGACGTCGACCAGCACCGACGAGTCCCGGCATCAACGGCTGCACTGGCTCGCCGAGCGCATCATGAACTGGTCCGGTCTGCCCGTCGTCCATGTCAGACCCACGGTCTTCCTGGACAATCCGCTGTTCACCGTCGTGGCGAGCCGTTCGGTCGCCGAACGGGGCGTCTTGGCCCTGCCGTTCGGTACCGGCAGGACCTCGCCCGTAGCCGCCACCGACGTGGCCCGCGTCATCGCCGCCATTCTTCAGGATCCAGCAGGCCGTGTCGGGCGGGTCTATGAGCTGACCGGCGCCGCCGTCCTGGACATCGACGGCCTCGCCGAGCAGTACACCCGTGGCTTGGGTCGGCCGGTAACGGGATCCGATCTGCCCTACGACAACTTCGTGGACCTGATGGGCGCGGTGCCCGGCATTTCGTCGCACACCGTGCAACACCTCCTCACGGTCGCCACACTGCACCGCGACGATCGCTACAACCGGCTGACGACCGACGTCGAGGACGTGACCGGGCAGCCCGCGCAGTCGGTCGAGCAATACATCGCCGCACACCGCGAGCTGTTCTCGAGGCCGGCCGCCGACGGGTAGTGGGGGTCGGGGTCATCGCGGCGGTGCGTCGAACCGAGTCCACTCGTACGCCCATTGCCGCATCCGGGTCCGGGCCAACACCGCGTGTAGGAGTGCCGGGACGACGACGATGCCGCCGGATCCGAGCGCCCATACCCCGCATGCGGCGGTCACGGCCACCACCGTGTCTTCCCGGTTACTTCGGATGGGGCCGGTGAGGTTGCCGTCGGCGCCGACGCTGATGGTGATGGTCTGCCCCGCCCTCGCGTGCGCGCCGGTGGGTACCACGGCGGTGTGGTCCCCGCTGGGCGTCGACCAGCGGGCTCGGGCACTGTCCTGGTTGTGGCTGGGTCGAAGTCCGTCGTCGGGGGTGTCGGGTGCGGGGTGGGTGTCCTCGAGCAGGACTGCGGGCACTTGGTGCACGCCGGAGCGCAGTGCCTGGGATTGTTGTTCCAATCGGGTGTGGGTCGCCGTTCCGAATGCGGCGGCGCACGGGATCAGCAGCAGCATCAGCGTCGCGGCGAGCAGCACGAGGACGGCCTCGTAGCGGTCGCCTGGGCGCATCAGGCGGTTGCGGCTCCACGGCCCGAGCCGCCACCACCGGATCGGCGTGGGTACCGGTGCCAGTTCCTCCCGACGCATCATCCGACCTCCGGCAGGATTGCGGTTTCTTCTCCTTCGATTGTGCGACGGAATCCCACGCGGTGCATTCCCGTCGCGTCACTGCGCATCGCCTCTATCTGCGCTACGCGTTGGAGAGGCGATCACGTCGCTCGCAGCCACGACCTGGGGTCGTCGCATACTGTGCCGATGATCTTGGAACACGCACTGCTGTCCGTGGCACCCGCAAGGGTCGAGGAATTCGAATCTGCATTCGGGCAGGCCGAGTCGATCATTTCGTCTGTGCCCGGATTCCTGCGACTGCGATTGTCACGCGGCCTCGAGCGACCGAATGTCTATCTCCTGCTGGTCGAGTGGGAAAAACTCGAAGACCACACCGAAGGCTTTCGTCAGTCGAGCCGGTACCAGCAGTGGAAGGACCTGCTGCACCATTTCTACGATCCCTTCCCGCTCGTAGAGCACTACGAGCCTGTCCGCGAAGTGTGATTGGACGCCTCGCCGAGGCTGGCACAACATGCGGACACCAGTCTGGTGGTGGCGGGGCTGCCGCCGTCTCCGCAGGACGGGCACACCATCGTGACGGTCTGTGCGATTTCGTCGACAGTGACGGTGAGCGGGACGGCGCACTGGCGGCACCACCTGTGTCGCGTGACGGCGTTGACGTGTGTCGGCGACGCGACGCATTGGTGAATCCACCGTCGGTGCAGCGGGCACGTAGTCCGGTCGTCGGGGGACAAGCGCCGCGCATCCTCAGCGGCGTCTTCCCTGGCCAGGCGATCACCCAGCGTGGTCGCACGGGACCGTCCCGCCGCTGACGAGCGGCAGCCGGGGGCGGGCCGGATTGCGCAGGAGGTAGTCATGGGGTCACCTCGACGAGATCGAACCGGGAGTGCAATTGCGCCCAGGTCGCCCGGCGACGCCCGTCGCGGGTGCGGTAACCGCTGCCCGGCTCCGGAACCCAGGTCCGCATCAGATCGTCACGTACCGCGGGACGGTCGGCGGGTTCGCGGGTGTGCGCCAGCGCGGCGACCAACCACACCCGGGAGGTGGTGCTGCAGGGGGATGCCGAATGGGTATCCGCGCCGAGCGGCTTCGTAGTCATGGGTCGTCCTCACGTCGGTCCCGGTCACGTACCCGTACTCGAAACGGTTGGCGCTCAACGAGTTGCTGATCCGCGTGGGATTCTCTGTCTGACCTCATGTTCCACCGGCTACGGTGTGACGCGTGTCTCATTTCCTGACACTGGTGGCGCGGACGACGTCAGATGTCGATGCCGAATTCCTTGATCTTGCGGTAGATGGTGGCCCGTGAGATGCCGAGAGCTGTTGCCGCGGCCTTCTTGTTGCCGTGGTTCTCTTCGAGGCTTCGCACGATGGCGTCGCGTTCGAGGGCCTCGATCTGGGTGAGTGTGTGTCGGCTCAGAGCTCGGCACATCGGGGGAAGCTGCTCGACCTCGACGACACCGGAGCGCTGACGCTGGACCACGTCGTGCAGAACCTGCCGGAGCTCGGTGACGTTGCCGGGCCAGCTGTACTTGCAGAGTTGGCGCATCGCCGCGGGCGACAGAGACAAGTCTGCGCCGCGACCGAGTTGTCTCAGCAGATGCGGTACCAAGCTGTGAAGATCGTCGATGCGATGACGCAGCGCAGGCATTGTGACGGTATGGCTGAAGTGGGGAAGGAGCAGCGTGTCGAGATCGGTGTTGTGATCGGTTCCGCCGATGGTCGCGCCGATCCATCCGGCGTGCTCGCGTCCTTGAATGAGGTCGGCGACAATCCGCTGCTGTGACTCGGTAAGGAGGTCGATGTCGCGCAGGATGACGCTGAATCGGTCTTGTGCGAGTTCCTGTTCGAGTGCCGGCAGGGCGGCGCTGTCGCCCGCGAGTTCGGCCACCGTGAAGATCCGTGTGCGGATGGGAATATGTTCGATGGCAACAGCTTTGAGGGCTGATCCGCGGCCGCTTCCGGCTTCGCCGGAGACGGTGACCCACTGTTGTTCGCGCGCGCAGCGAGCGATTTGCTGGCAACTGCGGCGCCAGGACGCGCTGCTACCGGTGATTCCGGGCAGAACGCGGATGCTCTCCAGAGCAGGGGATCCCGATGTGGGGATCTCCAGCAGATGTACGTAGAACAAGGCCATCTGCCTCCGTGCCCCCAGCCCGAAGTCCTCGACCGAGGACAGTCGGGCCGTCTGTCCGCTGGGCAGGGCGACGATGTGTCGTTGGGTGGCGGGCACGCCGCTCAGGTCGACGGCGTGTTCGAGCAACGCACCCTGATCCTGGGCATCCAGTGCCACGCGTAGTTTTCGGTTGACGAGAACGACATCGTCTCCGAGCGCCAACACTCCCGTTTGTGGTGACCGCCGACAGGCCTTCAGATAGGCGTTCAGTAACGCGGTCTGGTCCGCACTGGCCTGTGCCAGGAGGCGCCCTTCGATCTGAGCCGTGGCGGATTTGGCGAGAGTGGCCAACAGTGGGCCCCCGTCCTCTACCCAGCCGGTGAGATCGAGTGCACCGACGAGGGCGCCGGACATCGGATGGGTGATGGGGACACCGGCGCATGCCAGTTGCCCGAGACAGTCGGCGTAGTGCTCGGCGCCCGTCACCAGGGTGGGCTGACGGGTTTCGAGAGTGGTGCCGATGCCGTTGGTGCCGACGAATTCTTCCGAGTAGCTGTAACCAGGTATCAGTTGGACGTCGTCGAGTGTGCGATTGAGTCGTTGACTGGCGGTGATCCTGGTCAAGATCACTCCGTCAGCCGAGGTCAGGATGACGCTCACTGGTTCGTCGACCAGTCCGTCCGCGAGTTGCCGCAAGACGGGTTCGGCTGCAGCCACGAGAGGGCAGTCCAGATTCGGCTCTCGTACGAACGGGAGGTCGAGCTGATCCGGGCGCACCTTGAGCGACTTCGATCGCTGCCACGAGTACGAGATGGGTTGGCGAACGGAGCTGTCGAGGTCGTTGTCGGCGAGGAACAGCTCTCGCGCCTTCTGTAGATCCTTGCTGGTCATGCTGTATTTACGCCCCGATTCTCCGCCTCTCACGTAGTTGAGAGTACGTCGTCTCGATGTGAGACGGGTCTCAATATGAGACGGGGTGGCGGAGGACCGGGATCAGCGCGGGGACGGCCGCGGCGTCGGCCGTGATTCACTGTCATCGACGTGGCCTTTCGACGCAGGGGAAGGGGGATGAGCGATTCGCTGTAGCCGCTCGGCGCACACGGCGAGAAGACGTTGCCGGAGGGTGTCGTCGAGGGGCGGGAAACGACGCCCGGCCAGGACCTGCAGGCATTCGAAGTACTGCGCCTCGGTCCACCCGAACGTGACGAAGATGTCTTCGGCGCTGCCGCCGCCGAACACTGCCCACCGGTTGCCGAACTCCAGGACGACGTCGTCGTCCCGCTTCGATCGGACATGTGGATTCGTGGGTGTCATATCGCACGCCCCGGATTGAGAATCCCGGTGGGGTCGAACGCTGCCTTGATTCCTGCCATCAGGGACCTCTCCACCGAACCGATCATGGATTCGAGGTAGGGGCGTTTGAGGTCGCCGACGCCATGCTCGCCGGTGATCGATCCGCCCAGAGCCAAGCATCGCTTCACCATCTCGTCGAAGGCCTGGTAAGCCCGATCGGTGGCGTCCGGATCTGCACCGTCGAACACGATCGTGGGGTGGACGTTGCCGTCGGCGGCGTGCCCGAAGGTGCCGATGAGCAGTTGGTGGCGGTCGGCGATGCGGGTAATGGCGTCGAGCATGTGCGGTAGCCGGGGCACCGGCACGGCCAGGTCGTCGAGCAGAGTGCTGCCGCGGCGCTCGAGGGCGGTCAGCGCCACCCTGCGGGCCTGCATGAGGGCGTCACCTTCGGAGGGGTCGCTGCTCACGTACAGCTCGGTGGCCGCGGCAGCACGGCACGCGTCCGCGCTGCGCTGCGCTTCCGCCGCGGCAGCGTCGCCGTCGCACTGGATCAACAGCAGCGCGCCGGCCGTCTCGTCGAGACCCATGCGGGTCATGTCGTTGACGGCCGAGATGGTGGTGCGGTCCATGAGTTCTACCAGGCTCGGGTCGGCCACCGCCTGAATCGCCATCACCGCGTCGACCGCCTGGACGGGCTCGGCGAAGGCGGCGACGACGGTGGCCGTGCGCGCCGGTGTTCGACGCAGCCGCATGGTCGCCTCGACGATGACGGCCAGGGTGCCCTCGGACCCGACCAGCAGTTGGGTCAGGTTCAATCCGGCGACATTCTTGCGGGTGGCGGCGCCGGTGTAGATGATCCGGCCGTCGGCGAGCACCGCCTTGATCCGGGCGACGTGGTCGCCGGTGACCCCGTATTTCGCGCAACATGCTCCGCCGGCATTGGTCGCGAGGTTTCCCCCGATCGTGGAGACGGCGCGACTGCCGGGGTCGGGGACGTACCAGAGTCCGCGCTCCGCGGCCGCGGCAGCGAGGTCACCGTTGATCACTCCCGGCTCGACCGTGGCGGTGCGGGACTGTTCGTCGATGGTGAGGATGCGGTCGAGTTTCTCGGTGCTGAGCACGATGCAGCCGTCGATCGCGTTGGCCCCGCCGGCGAGTCCGGTGCCCGCCCCTCTCGTGACGACCGGAATGCCGTACCGGTGGGCGGTTTTCAGGGTTGTCACGACGTGGTCGGTGGTCCGGGCGCGGACCACCGCGATCGGATGTCCGGAGGGGGAGAGCAACGACTGGTCGCGGGTGTAGGCGATCATGGTGTCGCTGTCGGTCACCACGGCATCGCCCAGTGCCGCGAGCAGACCCGCGACGGGGCCGGTCGTCACCACGGTCATGCTTGTCCTTCCACAGTGTTGTATTCCGTCAGGTTGTGCACCGCACCGGGTTACCGGTTGATCTCCAGTTCGCCCATGCGGGACCAGTCGGTGCCGGGCAGGTCGGTGTGGAGGATGCGCGGTGTCTCGCTCAGCGCCGGGCGCATCGCGTCCAATCCCTTCCGGAAGTGGTCGGCGGCGACGTGGTCGGAGCCGGCCTGCCCGTCCCGGAACGCCTCGATCAGCACGAACTCGGCGGGATCGTCTGCGCTGCGATGCCATTCGAACCAGAGATTGCCAGGCTCGGATCGGGTCGCGTCGGTGAACTCCTTGGTGACGAGTAACCAGTCGTTCCGGTACTTGTCGATGACCTTGAACTTCACGACGATGAAAATCACGATGACTCACTTTCTTTCGGACGAATGCCTCGCCGCCGGAACGGGGGAGTGGGTCACCGCCTCGCAGGACCGTCGAGGCGGTGACCCACTGGCTGCTCTAGTAGATGTTCGACGGGCGGACCATGCCTTCGGCGAGATCGCCGAAGCCGGGTGCCATGATGGCACCGGGATTGCCCAGCACCTCTTCCACGACAGCGGTCTCGGTGGTGATCAGAAGTGCCGCGATCGAGGCCGCGCTTTCGAGCGCGGCGCGGGTGACCTTGAACGGATCGATCACCCCGTCGTCGAACATGTCCCCGTATTCACCGGTGAGCGCGTTGAACCCGTGCCCGAGCGGCAAACCGGCGACCACCTCGACGACGTCGTCGCCGTCGAATCCGGCGTTGATCGCAATCCAGCGCAGCGGTTCGGCGAGGGCGCGGCGCACGACGTCACACCCGATGGCCTCGTCGCCGGCCAGGTCGAGATCGGCCAATGCCCGATGCGACTGCGCCAGCGCGGTACCACCGCCGGAGACGATCCCCGCTTCCACGGCGGCGCGGGTGGCGGCCAGCGCGTCCTCGACGCGCAACATCCGCTCCTTGAGCTCGACGCTGGTCGCGCCGCCGACGCGGATGACGGCAACCCGCCCGGTGAGCCGGGCGATGCGCAGTTCGAGGCTTTCCTGGTCCGCCTCGATCTTGGCGCGTTCGTGCTGGGATTCGAGCTGGGCGATGCGGGCGTCGAGCAGGCGCTGGTCCCCGTGCCCGCCGACGATCGTGGTCTCGTTCTCGGTCACGGTGATGCGATCACACGAACCGAGATGCTCGACACTGATTTCGGACAGTTCGATGCCGGTGTCCTTGGCGATCACGTGCCCACCCAGTGCCACCGCGAGGTCTTCGAGCTCGGCGACGCGGCGGTGCCCGAAACCGGGGGCCCGGACGACCACCGACTGCATCGTCTTGTGCATGTTGCCGCCGACGAGCAGTTGCAGGGCCGGCCCGTCGACTTCCTCGGCCAGCACCACCAGGGGCCGGTCGGCGCGTTTGGCCACCTCGATGCTCGGCATGATGTCTTGGACCTGGGTGATCTTCTTGTTGGTCAGCAGAATCAGCGGATTGGTGTGCACCGCCTCCATCCGCTCCGGGTCGGTGACCATGTAGCCGGAGATGTAGCCGTGGTCGAACTCGATGCCGTCGACGATGTCGACCGACAGCCCGAGGGTGTCGCTCTCCTCGGTGGTGACGACCCCGGACTTGCCGACGTAGTCGACGGCCTTAGAGATGGCGTGCCCGATCACTTCGTCGTCGCTGGCGGCGAGCGTCGCGATCCGCTGCAGGTCGCTCTGACCCCCGATCTGGGATGCCTGCTCGCGGAGGGAGTCGACGACCGCGGAGACGGCCCGTTCGATGCCGCGGCGCACCCGCATGGGGTTGGCGCCGGCGTCGACGGACCGCAGCCCCTCGCGGACCATCGCCTGGGCGAGCACCGTTGCGGTGGTGGTGCCGTCGCCGACCACACCGTTGGTTTTCATCGCCACTTCCTTGACCAGCTGGGCACCCATGTTGGCGAAGGGTTCGCGGAGCTGGATCTCGCGGGCGATGGTCACGCCGTCGTTGGTGATCGTCGGTGGTCCGGTGAGCTTTTCGAGCACCGCGTTGCGCCCCTTGGGGCCGAGGGTCACCTTGACCGCGTCGGCGAGGGCGTTGACGCCCTGCTCGAGCCGTGCTCGGGCGTCCGTGTTGTACCGCAGCTCTTTGGCCATGGCTGATGTTCCTTTCGTGCTTCGAGCGGAGGATGCGGGGTGTTACGGGACGAGAATCGCTCGGCCGCGCACCCGGCCGGCATCGAGATCGTCGAGTGCTTGCTGGAAGTCCTCGAGCCGGTACCGGGTGGTGTGCAAGGTGACCTTGCCCTGGGCGGCAAGGGTCATGAGCTCCTGGAGGTCGTTGTAGGAGCCGACGAGATTGCCGATGAAGTTGATCTCGGTAGAGATCACATCGATGGTCGGGACGTCGATGTTCTCGCCGTAGCCGACGACGTAGTAGTTCCCGGCGCGGCGCAGCATCCCGATTCCTTCCCGGGTCGCGCCGCCCTCGCCGACGAAGTCGACGACGGCTTCGGCGCCGTGTCCGCCCGTCAGGTCGAGCACCTGCTGGGGGTGGGTGCCGTCGGCGACGATGCCGTGGTCGGCGCCGATCTTCACGGCGAGTTCGACGGCCGCGGGGTTACGGTCGAGCACGACCACAGTGACACCGGAGATGGCCTTCAGGACCTGGATGCCGATGTGGCCGAGTCCGCCGGCCCCGATCACCACGCACACGTCTCCGGGCCGAGTCGCCTTCGCGGCCTTGGCAACGGCGTGGTACGCCGTCAGGCCTGCGTCGGCGAGGGCGGCGACGTCGGCCGGTTCGAGCGAGTCGTCGATCCGGACCACGCTGCGTGCGGTGGTGCGCAGATATTCGGCGTACCCGCCGTTGACGTCGATGCCGGGGAATGTGCTGTTCTGGCAGTGGACGTCGTCACCGAAACGGCACGCCCGGCACAGTCCGCACGTGATGAGCGGGTGCAGGATCACCTTGTCGCCGACCGCGACGTTGGTGACGGCGTCGCCTACCGCGTGGACCCAGCCGGCGTTCTCGTGCCCGATCGTGTACGGCAGCGCGACACCCGACTTCGCCTCCCACTGCCCTTCGAGGATGTGCAGGTCGGTGCGGCACACACCCGCGCCGCCGATGCGCACGATCACATCGAGGGGGCCCTCGATCGTGGGTGCGGGAATGTCGTTGAGCTGCAGCTTGGTGTGGTAACCCACCACTTGCACGGCCTTCATCGCGGGCTCCTGGTTCTGAGGTTGGTGATTCGCGGTGTGGCGCCGACGGATTCGCTGTCGGCGTAGCGGGTAGCAAGCAGGCCGCGGCAGAAGTGCGCGTTGCCTTCCATCGAGATGCGCACCGACTTGGCGAAGCGCAGCCGCATCGGCACCGACTCCGGGGGTATGCGCTTGCCGTCGTCGTCGACGAACACCCGGCTGGCCGGGCAGATGCTCAACCCGATGCCGATCCGTCGACGCAGCAACGCGGCCTTGGCCTTTCCGAGAGCGAGGTCGCTGAGGGTGAGCCGGTAGATCTCGTTGACACCCACATCGGTGGTCTTCAGGTGCGCCTCGACGCACCGCTCCATCGCCGCGGCGTGCGCCTTGGACCGGAACGTTCGGCGCAGTTCGTGCAGACTCTCCTCCGCCTCGGAGCCGAACGTCCCGACGTATCCGGCGTCCGCCGCGAGACCGGCGTTGATCTTGTCGCTGTCGTGATGGTCGTCCAGCAGCACCCGCACCTCACCGATCTCCTCGACCAGGCGCAGGGCGTCGAGGGCATCGGAGGCCATGAGGTAGGCGAAGTTCGGCGAACAGAACGCGGTGGGCAGCCGCAGGTGCACGGTGACCCCGTCGTCGTCGAGGGCGACCGACCGGACGAACCCGAGATCGGTGATCGGCTCGTCCAGTTCCGGGTCGGTAACCGTCGACAGGGCCATCAGGACCTCCTGTTCGGTGCAGACAAGAGCGGCGGTCATGACGACACGGTCTCCCGCGCCCCGGCAGCGACCTCCACACCTTCCTGCCCGGCCGGCTCGGCGAGTTGCAGGTTTGCGGGAACGTCGATGTCGTACAGCGCCGCCGCGTTGAGGCCGAGGATCTTCTTCTTCTGCAGGGCGGTGATCGGGGCGTACTCGCCCTGCATGTCCTCGGGGATCTGGAAGTCGACGAACTTCTCGATCAGCCACTTCGGGGTCCACAGCGCGTAGTCGCTGCCGAACAGGATCTTGTCCTCGCCGATCCAGTAGAGCAACTCGCCGATGATCTGGGCGAAGTAGCGGGGCCGGGTATGGATGAACGGAAGGGCAACCGCCAGGCCGCCGTACACGTTCGACTCCTGGGTGGCGATCCAGCAGAAGTCCTCGAGCCGCGGCAGTCCCACGTGCTCGACGACGAATCGAAGGTCCAGGTAGTCGGTGGCGACCTTGTCGACGTCGGAGACGTCGAAGGCATCGCGGTCGAGGGGACGGATCGTCGGACCCTTGTGGACGTGAATGTTCTTGATCCCCAACTCGATGCACTCTTCGAGGTAGCGCCGCGACCACGGGTCGTCGAGTTTGTAGCCGCGGGAGTCGCCGTGCCATTCGGCGGTGTAGAGCTTGACGCCCTGCAGGTTCATCCGGTCGGCATCCTTGCGGAGCTGTTCGAGCCCGGCCTCCTCGTGGCGCGGGTCGTAGGCGTGGTTGTAGGTGAGCTTGCCGGGGTGCTTGGCGACCAGGGCGAGTGCTTCGTCGGTTCGCCCGAATCCATTGTGGTAGAAGTCGCTGAGCAAGGTGGCCTGGAAGATCGCGTGGTCGACGTAGCCCTCCACGAAGATGTCACGCTCGAAGCGTTCGCTGCCGTAATACGTGTAGGTGTCGTAGTCCCACACGACCTCTTCGGGGCTGAGGTTCTTGTGATAGTCGTAGAAGCAATCGATGAACTGCTTTCCGTGCACATTCTTCTGGTTCGACTCGCGGGCGTCCCAGACGTGTACGTGGCCGTCCACGATGAAATACTTCTCGCCGTTCTTCTCATACATGTTGGATGCTCCGGTTTCAATCGATGGGTAAAATCTGGCCACGGCTCGCCGCAGCTGCGTAATTCACCGGCTGATGGTGACCTTGAGTGCGTCGTGGGTGTCTGCATGTGCAAAGACGTCGTACGCGTCCATCATTTGCTCGAGCCCGAACGAGTGAGTGCTGAAGGTCCCGACGTCGATCTTCTCGTGAGCCACCAGATCCAGGAGGGTAGGAATGGTGGTGCCGTTGACAAGTCCGGTGGTGATCGTGATGTTGTTGATCCACAGATCTTCGAGGTGCAGATCGACAGGTCTGCCGTGCACACCGACGTTGGCGATGCTCCCTCCGGGACGCACCAGGGCAGTGCACAATTCGAAGGTTTCCGGGATCCCGACTGCCTCGATCACCACGTTGGCGCCCAGACCGTGAGTGAGTTCGAGGACGCGGGCTCGGACGTCCTCTGTGCCACTGTTGATGGTCTCGTCCGCACCGAAGCCGAGTGAACGTTTGAGCCGGGATTTGGAAAGATCGACAGCAATGACGGTCGCGGCGCCGTAGAGCCCTGCCGTGCGGATCGACGCCAGCCCGACCGGGCCCGCACCCACTACCACGACGGTGTCGCCAGGTTTCACTCGAGCGTTCTGCACCCCGATCTCGAATCCGGTGGGCAGAATGTCGGCAAGGAAGATTGCCTGCTCGTTCGTGACGGCCTCGGGCAACAGGTGCACGCTCGTCTCGGCGAACGGCACGCGCACGTACTCTGCCTGCGTACCGTCGATCAGGTGTCCGAAGATCCACCCGATGCCACCGACGGAGGCGCAATGGGAGGGCATGGCGCACTTGCAGGGCCCGCACTTGCCGCAGGAGGTTATCGCCGGCACCAGCACCCGATCTCCCACTGCGAGTGACGTAACGGCCGACCCGACTTCGGTGATGACGCCGACCGCCTCGTGCCCGAGCACGCGACCGGGGGTCACAGCGGGCACATCACCTTTGAGGATGTGCAGATCGGTCCCGCAGATCGTCGTCGTATCGACACGCACTACTACATCGGTCGGGTCGACCAAGTGTGCGTCGGGCACATCGGTCCACGACATCGAGCCGGGACCCTGGAACACAAGTGCTTTCACATCGATCTCATTCTCTGAAGGGTTGACGACGCACCCGCTGAAACCTGGGATGCCTCTCGGTCCACCGGCGCCGCCCATCAAGTCCGGTCGGGCGGCGCCGGCACGGTGCAATGTCGGTTCGTGTCTACTGTGCTGTGAGGTCGAATCCGATGTACTCGGCGGCGTCCTCGGGGCTGGCGAACAGCAGGGTCTTCTCGTCGAGGTGGACCATGCGCCCGTAGTGGGTGGAGCTGATCTCCTCGAAGATGGATCCGTCGAATTCCTGGCCCAGGGCGTCGGTGAGTTCCTCGTAGTCGAAGTCGAGCAGCTTCTGGCCGTCGACGCGGATCATCGAGGGGTACTCGGTCAGCTCGACACCGTCCTTGGCACCCATCACCTCCGCGACGACCCGGCCGATGGGGGTGTTCATCAAGGTGACGCCACACATGTTGGAGAACTCGGTGGACGATCCGAATTGCATGCTCACTTGTCCAACTCCTTGGGGATGTCGAGCCCGAGGTCCTCGAGCAGGGAACGGAACTTGTCCGTGGCGGCGTCCAAACTGGTGGCGAAGGTGACCGCCTTGTCGGCCGGCTGCGACCAGATCGGCTGCAGCGCCCGGGCGGCGTCGAGGCACCGCGGCACCCAGATGGCCAGCCAGGTGCCGAACAGCTCCTTGTTCGTCTCCCCGTGCTCGGGGTCGCGGGTGAGCAACCGGAACAGGTTGCGGGTGTAGGCGAGGTCGCGGTCGTAGTCGTGCTCGCCGGTGCCCACGATGGTGGGGGTGATGTAGTCACCGTTACCGGCGGCGATCTGCATGACCAATTCGCTACGGAACAGGGTGCCGACCAGCTGCTCGAAGACGATGTTCGAGGCGAACAGCAGCTCACACCAGTCCGGAACCGCGGTGAGCCGCTCGACGACCTCACGGGTGGGCTGCCACTCGGGCGCTGACTGCCAGACCTCCTTGTGGGCGGCACCGTCGAAGTTCTCGGTGGCGTCGGACAGGTCCAGGTTGAACAGGGCCAGGTCCTGGGCGAAGCGCATCTTGTGGGCGGCGTTCACCGCGACGGCGGTGTTGATCATGTTCGTCGGGCAGGACCGCTGGATGGAGGTGAACACGTGCAGCGCCAACCCGTTCTCGGCGTGCATCCACGCCCCAAGGTTGCGGGAGATGAACGTCAGCCACGGGGTGTTCCAGGAGTCGTAGACCCGGGCGCGCTTGGCGTTGGACAGGCACAACTCGACCTGATGGACCACCTTGGAATTGTTGCGGAAGATGGTCTGGTCCCACTCCTCGTTCGGGTCGAGGAAGGCGTGCCAGTTCGACGACTTCGCGGCCGTCCACTCCTGCGGGTAACCGCCGGGGCCGTCACCGAAGCCGTAGATCCAGCCCTGGGACAGGTGGCGATCGGGGTCGGGTTGGACGTCGACGGTCACGTCCTCGTACATCGTCGACCGCTTCTTGGCCGGCGTGTAGTAGGTGAAGGAGCGGCTGCGGGAGCTGGGGAACTCCAGCGCACCGGCTTCGGAGTCGGTGAACTCGATCTTCGGAAAGCTACGTTGCTTGGACTCGGAGGTTGCGGTCATCTCGTTTCTCAGTTCTGTCGGTAAAGCAGGAAAGTGGTTTCCTCGGGCGCCTACTCGAAGGCGGGGCTGGTGAACTTGTCGTAGAAGATCTGGTCGTGCGGGGTGCCCTTCGCCTCCAGCAGTTCCAGGGCCGCATCGACCATCGGCGGCGGCCCGCACAGGTACACCTCGGCCCGGCCGATGCCGGGCTCGCGGCGGCTGACGACGTCGGTGACATTGCCGTCCTCGACGGCGATCGCACCCACAGGCGGCGGGTCCATCGATTCGGACAGGCAGGCCACGAAAGTGAAGTTCGTCAGTCCCTGTCCGAGTGCGAGGATCTCGTCGAGGTAGAACAGGTCCTGCGGGGTGCGGGCACCGTAGTAGAAGTGCACCTGCCGGGTGTTGCCCGTCTCGCTCATGTGCCGCAGCAACGACAGCAGCGGTGCCATCCCCGCGCCGCCGCCGATGAAGACCATCGGCAGGACATGGCCGTCCTTGATGGTGAACGACCCGTACGGTCCGGTCAGGGCGATCTCGTCACCCACCGAGATTCCGTCGTCGAGCAAGCCGGCGAACTTGCCGCCGGGATACTTCTTGATGAGGAACTCGACATGTCCCGGCGTCGATCGGGTCGTCGCCATGGAGAAGGACCGATGCTCGTCGGTTCCCGGGATGTGCAGGTCGGAGTACTGACCGGGCTTGAATTCGTACGCCGCGGGTTCGATGGGCGCCAACCGTAGCGACACGATGTCCTTGGTCATCGGCTCGATCCCGGTCACCCGGGTGCGCACATCCTGGATGGGGACACCGCCCAGCAGTTCGTCCTCGTCGAAATTGAGTAGTTCGATGGTGCAGTCGCTGTATGCGGTTGACCGGCAGAGCAGGACGTTGCCCTCGTCGACCTCGGCGTCGTTGCACGCAAACGTCGAGTAGTTCTCCATTTGGATATCGCCGTCGAGGACAAAGGATTTGCAGGCCGAGCAACGTCCCTCGCGGCAGCCGTGCATCAGGTGGATGCCTTGCCGAAACGCGGCATCGAGGATGTACTCGTCTTCGCCGACTTCCATCTCGATGTCGACGGGCTCGAAGTTGATACGGTGCTTGTCGGCCACGGGGGTCTCTCCTGGGTTCGTGAAATGAATGGTGAGGCGGTGGGTGGCGCCGGAGTGGCCGCGGCGCCACCCACCGGGCCTGGATCAGGCCGGAACTGTGCCGCCGGCGCGGTACGCGGCGATGTGCGCGTTGCGTTCGGCTTCGGACATTTCGTTCAAGAGCACGTTCGGGCTCTGGAAGGTGTTGCCCCGCACGTCGTCGAGAGTCCACATCTTCTTCGGGTCGTCCAGATCGAGGTGCGGCTGACCGACCAGGGTCTTGCCGTCGTCGCGGACGTACCCGAGATCGGAAACGATGTCGGCGAGGTCCTTGCCGTGATGCAGGGTTTCCCACTCACGGAATCCGGTGAGCCGCCCCATGTTCGGGGTCGGGCGGCCCTGGTACTCGCTGCGGAACGCGACGGCGTCGGTCCAGTAGCAGGTTTCCGAGCAGTAGGTCCGCCACTGCTCGTCGACCTTCTCCACGACCATGTCCTCACGGATGAGGGCGGGCACCATGCAGGTCCAGCAGCGGTGCGGGTACTGGTACCCGACCTCCTCGAACGCGATCGGCTTGTTGCGGCCGGGGTAGGCGAGCCGGTTGTACTCCTCCCACCACTTGCCGTACTTCGAGTACCAGCCCGGGTACTTGTGCTCGAACCACTCGAAGTCCTTGTCGGTCATCGCGTCGATCCGCCAGTAGTTCACCGGCCAGCCGGTGGCGAAGAACCGGGCCACCTCGTGGACATAACCCTTTTCGGTGATCCGCTTCCACGCCTCCTCGACCAAGTCGTGCGGAATCGTCAGGCCGTACTTCTCGAGCGGGATGAGGTAGCTGCGGTAGTAGTCGTCGTAGATCCACCGCCGCCACATCTCGGCGTAACTCTCCCGGTCCTTGCGACGGTCCTTCGTGCCGTACTCGATGAAGGTGCCGATCGCGGCGTCGACGACGCAGTGGTTGTTCCACCACGCGTACCGCAGGTCGCGTTCGAGCAGTGGACGGTTGCGCTCGTCGGCGAGTGCCATCAGCAGGATCGAGTAGCCGTTGGAGATGTGCCGCGACTCGTCCGACTGCACCGAGTGGAAGACCGTCGGCAACAGGTAGTCACCGTTGGCGGCCGCCTCGTCGGGCATGGCTACGAACAGGGTGTTGGTGAACGCTGTCTCGGCGACCACGGTCAGGTAGATGTTCGCTGCGGTGATCGCGTCGCCGGTGATGAACCCTTCGCCGAACTGCCTGCCGATGGTGCCCGCGTAGTTGTTCGCGAACGCCTTCTCGGTCATGTCGAACCCGGCGGGATCGATGTAGTTGTTCATGTACAGCTTCTTGAGGTTCATCTGGATCGTCGAGTGACGAACCTCGTCGATCATCTGTACCGCCAGCCCGTTGTGGATTTCCGGGTTGGGGACGGCGTCGATGGCCATCGGCATCGCTCGGGCAGCCGAGATCTCCGGGAACGGAATGATCGACAGGAACAGCTTCTGCCATTCGAGCCACCGCTGCTGCACCTGGCGGAACATGTTGCCGCGGATGGCACCGTCCATGGCGCCGTATACGCGGTTGTCCTTCTCTTCCTCCATCGGGAAGTAGGACCGCATGATCTGCTTGAGAGGATCCTTCTTCGGAGCCTTTTCGAAGGTGTAGTCGGTGCCGAACCGGGTTGCCGGAGTTGCGAATGTCGGATCCCATGACAGTTCGGTGATCTTCGCGTGGGCCTTTGTCAGGCTTTGCCTACTCAATGTGCGCCTCCTGGATCATGAGCCGGCCGGGTGCCGGCTGCGGGGACGTTGTGCGATTGATTGAACCCCGTGATCCAGCTCTCATCCGTCTCAGTGTGAGACGGAGGTCACTTTCAGGTGGGTGGTGGGTGCCTACACTTGCCCCGCGCCGCGGCAGACCCTCACACCCTTCGATCAGCCGACACAGGAGACCAATGCGAGTGACCCCACAGCCCTCCAGCACGTCGAACCACCTTCGTCCGAGCAATTGGCTCCGGGTGTCCTGGTCGCGATCTCGGCAGGCGTTGGGCGACGACGACCGGCCCAACGCCGCGTACGTCGATCGCGTTTCCACCGATACGGTGCTCGAGCGGGCAGCCCGATCCGTGCTGCCCACGTTGACGGCCGACATCGAAAACGAGCCGGTATCGATGATTCTCACCGACGCCAACGGCATCGTGCTCTCCCGCACCGGCGGTGACGGCACCTTGTTCACCGCACTCGACCGAGTCGACCTCGCCCCGGGCTTTCGCTACGCGGAAACCCAGGTCGGCACCAATGGAATCGGCACCGCGCTCGAGGTCGGGCGCCCCCTCCTCGTGGACGGAGACCAGCATTTCAGCGGCCCGCTCCGGTCCTTCTCCTGCGCGGGAGCGCCGGTGACGCACCCCATCACCGGAGCGATCCTCGGTGTCGTGGACTTGACCACCGCCGCGCAGAATTCCAACACCCTGTTGCTGTCCTTCGCGAAACTCGCCGCCGCCCGCCTCCGCGAGCGCATACTCGACGACGCAACCGAACTGGACCGGGCGATCTTCAGTGCCTACCGGTCCGCATGCCGGCGTTCCAGCCGACCCGTCGTCGCCGTCGGTGACGAGGTCGTGATGATGAACTCGCTGACCCGGCAAGAATTCGACTCACCAGACCAGATGGCCATTCTCGAACGCACCCGAGACATCGGCGGCGAAACGACACCGGTCACGATCCTCACCGACCTGCCCAGCGGAACGGTCGCACGCCTGAGTTACGAGCCGACATTCACCGGTAGCCGGCTTGCCGGCGGAATCGTCCGGATCACGAAACAGGTTGCCTCGCAGATTTACTCCACCCCTGAGGTGAACGCGCCCACCCCGCCCGCGATCGCCGGTGCCAGCCCGCTCTGGCAGCACACGGTCCAGGCGGTCGTCGACGCCTGCCGGCGACAGGACTGGCTCGTCCTCGACGGAGAACCCGGCGTCGGCAAGGCAGCCCTGATCCGGGCGGCACACCAGCTCGTCCCGGACCGCCGACTTGCCGCACTCGACGCCACCTCATTGGACGACGACCTCCTCACCCAGGCCTCCGACGTACTCGACAGCGGATCGGACCTGGCAATACTGCGCGCACACGCCCTGGACGAGACTCATCTCGCCGCGCTCGCGGACCTACTGCTGGACCTCCAGACACAGGAGCCACCTCGCAGACCCTGGGTGGTGCTCACCCGGTATCCCCAGGACTCGACCGACACCAGCCCACTGCTGCGCATGTTCCCCAAATCGGTCACTGTGCCACCCCTGCGGCACCACCTGGACGACATTCCCGATCTGGTGCGCAGCCTGCTCGGCACCCTGGGGGCCACCGGCCTCACCCTGGCTCCGGCCGCCTCGAATCAGCTCGCGCGTCTGGCCTGGCGCGGAAACGTCACCGAACTGAAGAAGGTCCTCGAGGACACCTACCGGCGGCAACGGTCCGGCATCGTCGAACTCGACACCCTCCCTCCCGCATGCCGTTCCACCACACGCCGAAAGTTGACCAGAATGCAGGCGCTCGAACGTGACGCGATCGTCGACGCCCTCGCGCTTCATGCCGGCGACAAGGCCGCCGCCGCCACCGCCATCGGCATGTCCCGAGCGACGATCTACCGCAAGATCCGCGAATTCGGCATCGTGCGCTGAGCGACCCTGACCGCGGGAATATCACATTGAGACGCCGCTGCACTCTGCCCTGAGGGATGCTCTTGCCGAACCACATTCACGCGCCCAGCCTCGGGTGTCAGACAGGAGAAATCGATGACCAACCCGAACGGACTCACCACAGTCGCCGGTGCACCGGTACCCGACAACCAGAACAGCATCACCGCCGGTGCACGCGGTCCGGTACTCCTGCAAGATGTCTGGCTTCTCGAGAAGCTCGCGCACTTCGACCGCGAAGTCATCCCCGAACGTCGCATGCACGCCAAAGGCTCGGCCGCCTTCGGCACCTTCCGCGTCACCCACGACATCACCGCACGCACCAACGCCGCCATATTCTCCGAAGTGGGCAAGCGGACCGAGATCTTCATGCGTTTCTCCACGGTCGCCGGCGAGCGCGGCGCCGCCGACGCCGAACGCGACATCCGCGGATTCGCCGTCCGTTTCTACACCGAGCAAGGGAACTGGGACGTCGTCGGTAACAACACGCCCGTCTTCTTCTTCCGTGACCCCCTCAAATTCCCCGACCTCAACCATGCGGTCAAGCGCGATCCGAAGACCAACCTCCGGTCTGCGGAGAACAACTGGGACTTCTGGACCAATCTCCCGGAGGCGCTGCACCAGATCACCATCGTGATGTCCGACCGCGGCATCCCCGACGGCTACCGGCACATGCACGGATTCGGGTCACACACCTACTCGTTCGTCAACGAGGCCGGGGAACGTTCCTGGGTGAAATTCCACTTCCGTACCCAGCAGGGCATCAAGAACCTCACCGACGAAGAAGCCGCCGTCGTCGTCGCCGGCGACCGCGAGTCGGCGCAGCGTGATCTCTTCAACGCGATCGAGGAGGGCAACCACCCGAGGTGGACCCTTTTCGTGCAGATCATGCCCGAAGCCGACGCCCAGACCTACCGCTACCATCCGTTCGACCTCACAAAGGTGTGGTCCAAGAAGGACTACCCCCTCATCGAGGTCGGCGAACTCGAACTCGATCGCAACCCGGAGAACTACCACGCCGACGTCGAGCAGGCGGCCTTCTCCCCGGCGAACATCGTCCCCGGCATCGGATTCTCGCCGGACCGCATGCTTCAAGGCCGGCTGTTCTCCTACGGCGACGCCGCCCGATACCGGCTCGGCGTCAACCACCACCAGATCCCGGTCAACAGCCCCAGAGGTGCCACCCACGTCAATTCCTTCCACCGTGACGGCAGCATGCGCGTCGACGGCAACCAGGGCAGCGTCCCGAGCATCGAACCGAACTCGCACGGCCGCTTCGCCGACCAGCGCAGTTACGCCGAACCGCCACTCGAAGTCGGCGTGGTCGCCGACCGGTTCGACTACCGAGCAGACGACGACAACTACTTCGAACAGCCCGGCGACCTCTTCCGCAGCATGAATGCCGAACAGCAGACTGTGCTGTTCGAGAACACCGCCCGTGCCATCACCGGAGCGTCGGCTGCCGTGATCGAGCGCCATATCGCCAACTGCACCCAAGCAGACCCCGCCTATGGCGAAGGCGTGCGAAAGGCGTGTGAATCCCTCGGTGCCTTGTAAGTCGCGGCATCAGCGGGTCCCCTCGGTACCGTGAAGGTGGCGGCGACGCACAGAATCGCGATCGCGAAGCAGGCGATGGTGTACCAGAGAGTTCCGATGGGATCGCCATTGCTCGTGACGCCGTCGACAGCGCCGAAATAGCTGGGCAACGCGGTCACCCACAGAACGCCCATCACGGCGAGGTACACCACGCTGTAGACACGGACGAAGTCGTTCGAGTAAATCGGAACGTCGGGCGTCCCCCGTCGAAGCCGCGACCACTGCCGGACCAGGATCGGGATCGCGACGAGCACGATGACGACCAGTTCGATCGCGTAAAGAATTCCCCGGACCGTGGTGCTCTCCATTCCGAGGACCGTCGCCGGGATCGGGAGGATGAACGTTCCCGCAGACGCCAGGAGACCGATCACGATCGTGCGCCACACCAGCTCGAGTCCGGTGAAGTCCCGACCCCGGTCGGTGTAGCGTCCCACGAAGAACTGAACGCACAGGGCCAGCGACATCGGCCACAGGGCCGCGAACACCACCACGCTCGGCAGCGGAACCGAGTCGAACATCGGCTGGTTGACCGGGTTGGTGGTCGACCATTCCCACCACCTCAGCTGCGGTCCGAGCTGGTCGAAGATCTCGTAGAACGCGTGGTGCACGAAGCCCATGCAGATCGCGCCGACGAGTACGCCGTACTTCCGGAAGACGCCGAGCATCCGGACGAGCTCGAAGGCCAGCGTGGCCATCAGCGGATAGATCGCGATGATGTACAGCGGCAGTCGGCCCCACAGGAAGTCCACGGTGAACACGTTGTGCGCGAACATCGTGTCCACGTGTTCTTCGATCCCGAAGGCCGCCGGAAAGTAGAGCGGCGGTTCGATGACGAACAGGTACGCCGTGGCGCCGAACCAGAGCACCAGGTTGGTCGGATCGCCGTTGCGGCGCCAGCGCAGGATCGCGAATACGAGCGCGAGCACCGACCCGACCACGATGGTGAGCTCGAGAACCGGCAGGGTCCAGTTCTCCAGCGCCGACGGGCTGCGGACCTCGACGAGTCCGCCGGCCTCGGCGCACGAGAAGCCGAGCGCTGTCGAGAGTTGCTCGAAGGTGGGTGAGCAGAGGTCGGCCATCAGTTGACCACCGCCGGCACGGGATCGGTCCGGCGTTCGCGCGACTCTGCGGTGTACCAGCGTGTGCAGTCGTAGCCTGCGTCGTATCGGGTGAACCACTCGTCGGCGAGCGCGGGCAGCTTCTCGTGGGTGGGGTCGTGCTTCGGCATCTGACTGCGGACGATGCCGGCGAGGGCGGTGAGCTGTTCACCGCGCGGGAGGTCGTCGAACGCACGCGGCATGACGCCTTTGCTCAGGTAGGGCGCGAACGACGTGAGCAGTTTCTGCTTCGTGCGGTGCGTGGCGAACATCGACATCGAATCGACCTTCCGCTCCTTGATCGGCACGTGCTGGTTGAAGCCGGCGCAGGCGATCCGCATCACCTTCATCACATGTGCGAAGATCGACGGCGCCATCCGTATCCGGTACAGCTCTTCCCCGACAAGGGAATTGAAGATGATCATCGCGGAACTTCGGTGTTCGACCTCCTCGACGAAGTGCCAGATGAACAGGGACGCAACCCGGTCGTCTCCCGGTCGGAAGAGGGTCGCGTCGTTGTCGAGCATCAGTTTGAACACCGGCGTGAAGGTCGCTTCCAGATCCGCCGTGTAGGCGAGTCGGTAGTTCAGAGTGGTCGCCTCGGTCAGGAGGTCGTACTCGCCGATCACCGCGTCCAGGGTGTTCTGAAGCCCCGTGTATCGCTTGATCAGGGCTTTGACGTGCTGGCGATGCGCGGTCGAGTGGTGACCCTCCTGACGCATGAACGCCTGGGCCTCTTCTGCGACCTCGGGATCGGTCATCCGTGGTTTGGCCTGCATGATCGCCTTGACGATCATCTTCTCGAAGCCGACGGCCAGGAACGAGATCGCATTGGACATGCTCGACCAGGCCGGGTTGTCGGGGTTCCAGAGGAACGGGACGTCCTGCTCGTCGAACGCGAAATCCATCTTTCTGGGGTGCAGGTCGGTCATGTGGAATACCTCGTCTCGTGCGGCATGAGTGGGCTGCAGCTCTGGGTAGGTAACAACATACACATGTTGGTTACATTGTATGATTACGTTTCGGCGAATCCCCCGGAGAGCGTCTGCGAAACAGGACTTCGGGGTGGAGGGAAATGCGTTCGCGGTAACCTCTGAGTCCAGGTCGGGCGGTGAGCCGAGCCCTTTGCACGACGTTCGGGCCCACCGGCGCGTTGTGAGAGGTGGGGAAGAGACAGTGGCTGGCAGGCGTGGGTGGGGTGGCAGTCCGCCCGGAAGTGACGAGGAGGCGTCCCGGAGAATCGTCACCGCCGCAGTCGAGCTCATCAGCCGGAAAGATACGGCGATCAGCATCGCCGACGTTGCGGAGTACCTCGGCGTCATCCGGCAGACGGTGTATCGGTACTTTGCCAGCACCGACGCCCTCCTGCGAGCCGCCGCCATCGCCGCCGTCGCCGGATTCCTCGACCGCCTCGCAGAACACCTCGTGGGTATCGAGGATCCGGCAGAGGCTGTGGTCGAGGCCGTGATCTACGCGCTCGACGAAGCGCCCCGCATTCCGCAGCTCGGCATCATGCTGTCCGGCTCTCATTCCCACGCCGAGGGAATCACGTCCAACGAAGCCCTGTCCTTCGGAATGACGATGATCAGACGCTTCGACGTCGACTGGGAGCGGCACGGCTACGACGAGCCGGCCCTGCGCGAGCTCGTCGAATATCAGCTGCGGACGATGCAGTCGTTCTTCATCTCGCCCGGAAACCCGCCGCGTAGCCAGGACGAACTGCGTGCGTATCTGCGACGGTGGGTGGGATCAACTGTCGCCGTCCCGCGCAGTCCGGCCTGGAGACGGGGCGACGCTTGACGGGCCGATCATGGTCGTATCTGCGTCGCGAGGTGGGGATGGTGTCGCCCGTGCAGGCTGGCCATCCGCTGCGAAGGACGGTGGTGCCCCGAAGGCTGTCCGCGGAGTCCTTCCCACTCGGGGAACGTGCCGGGACGGCGACTGGTGAGGTGCCGGGTGTTGCTGGTGAGGTCGATCAGGCACCGGGCGGCGCCCTGCACGGAGAGGTGGTGCCGTCGTGCAACGTCGAGCAGTTCGTCGAACGCCTGGGCATCGCTGTAGCCGCGGCTGGTGATCAGCACTGCCTTCGCGGTGGTCAAGAGTTCACGGTCGGAGGGCCCGCGGCGCCGGTCGAGGAAGCTTCGGGTGGGCCGCACGGGGTTCGGGTTCTCGGATTTCAACATCTGGCACCGTCCTTTGTCTAGGAGATTCCCCCAGGTCGCGATCTCGTAAACGTGCGTACCCGAGTGCTGGTTCATGTGGGCATACGCGTGGGGTTGGGAACCCGATCTCTGGGGAGGCCCGGCTAGGCCTCGGCTAGGCCACGGTTATGACGACGTTGCCACTCTTGTGTCCGGTGTCGACATACCGATGCGCCTCGACGATGTGTTCCAGGGGATAGCTGCGGTCGATGACGATCCGCAATCTGTCCGCTTCGAGGAGCTTCTTGATGTACGCCAATGCGTCGCTCTTGCGGACGGACATACCGGTGACGACTTTCCTACCGCCTCGGATCGACGTCCAGAGTGATAGAACATTGTTGTTCAGCCCGGATGTGGGTACGTAGCATCCGTGCTCGGTGAGCGAGCCCTTGCATCGAGCGAACGAGTTCCTGCCGACCGCGTCGAAGACGACGTCGTATGCGTCGGTGTTCTCGGTGAAATCCTCTGTGGTGTAGTCGATGACCTTGTCGGCGCCCAGGGACTTCACCATCTGCATGTTGTGCGGACCGCACACGCCGGTGACCTCCGCACCAAAGGACTTGGCGAGTTGCACTGCATAGGTGCCGACGCTGCCGGAGGCGCCGTTGACGAGGACCTTCTGTCCGGTTCGCACCTTCGCCTTGTCCCGGAGGAAGAACAGTGCGGTTGTGGCACCGTCGACGGCGGCGGCGGCCTCTTCGTAGGTCTTGTTGACCGGCTTGAGTGCGAGCGAGGCGGTTTCCGGAAGGCACTTGTACTCGGCGTAGGCGCCGATATCGAAACCGGTGAACCCGAATACCTCATCGCCCGGCTGGAACCGGTGCACATCCTTCCCGACGGCCTCGATCTCTCCGGCAAGCTCCAGACCCAGGGTTCGCAGTTTCCTTCGTGGCCTTCGGAGCCCGAGGATCAACCGGCCCCAGAGCGGCTCGCCCCGGCGCATCTTGCATTCAGCTGTTGTCACCGTCGTCGCGTGAACCTTCACCAGGACTTCGCTGTCCTTGGGCGTCGGTTTCCGGACCTGCGCGAGCTCGAGTACTTCGGGTTCGCCGAACCGGGTGTGGATGATCGCCTTCATCGCGGCCTCCCTCTGCGGCGACCGGGGTAATCACGCCTCGAACACCTCACGGCCAAGCATAGTTCTCCGGCATCCTCGTCGTGGGGTTTGGCCGACGGGCAGGGTGTCGACACCACACCCCTAGGGTGTGTTCTCGCGCACGGCGATCCGCGGGACTGTAGTGGCGTCGGTATATCCGGCTGCCCCTGCCCAGAAGGACCGAGCGTCCCGCCGTCGACCCAGCGGCGCAAGCACCCAGGTTGGTGATTTGATGGAACACGCTGCGCGAGTGAACTACCGAGAGCATCGATCCGATCCGTTCCCGCTGTCTGCGGCACAGCACGGGCTGTGGTTTGCGCAGCAGCTCGCCCCGGACGTCCCGATCTGCATCGCGCAGTACGTCGACATTCGCGGGCCGCTGGACGTCGATCTGTTCCGCGAGGTAGCGCTCGTTGCCGGCCACGAATACGAGTCGGTGTTCCTGCGTCTGGTCGACGTCGACGGTGAGCCGCACCAGGTGGTCGATCCGCCTGCCGATGCGGCCATGGGAATCGTCGACTTCCGCAGTGCATCCGACCCGATGGCCACCGCGGAGGCGTGGATGCAGGAGAACTACACGGCCCGAGTCGATTTCGAGCACGACTATCTGTGCGAATCGTCGCTGTTGCGGGTCGGTGACGAGCGGCACCTCTGGTACAGCAGGATCCACCACGTCGCCCTCGACGGATACGCCGCGATGACGATGGTCAACCGTGTCGCCGCCCTGTATACCGCGGCGGTACAAGGCCTCGAGCTCGAACCGAACCGTGCAGCGGACCTGCACACCCTGCACCGCCTCGAAGGGGACTACCGGGCGTCCCACCGATTCGCGTCCGACCGTGACTACTGGGCCGAACGTCTGCACACACGCACGAACGGCACCTCCCTGACCGACATCGACGCTCCGCCGGCCGCCCACAGCCTGACCGTGCGCACGGCGCTGTCCGCCGGAACCGTCGCGCGGCTCGAGGACACCGACGGCCGGCCGGGCGCGACGGCAGCAGCAGCACTGATCGCCGCCTTCGCCTGCTATCTCTCGCGGCGGACGGGACGGCAGGACGTGCTCGTGGACATTCCGCTGTCCGCACGCACCACCGCTGTACTGCGCCGCTCCGGCGGCATGCTCGCGAACGTTGCGCCTCTGCGGGTGCAGGTCCGATCCGACGACACCGTCGGCGACCTCGTGACCCGGGTCCAGCACGAACTGATGGGAGCGATGCGGCACCAGCGCGGCAACGTCGAGGACATTCTGCGCGATCTGGGTGTGTCCGCCGAGGCCCGCAGGATCTCGGGACCGATGATCAACGTGATGCTCTTCGATCAGGATCTCACGTTCGGGTCGCTTACCGGAGACTTCCGGATCCTCACCACCGGTCCCGTCCCGGACCTGTCCGTCAACGTGTACCGGAGCGGGACTCCGACGTCGACGATTGTCGAGTTCGAGGCGAACCCGTACCGCTACCGCGACGACGACCTGCGGTCGCATCACGCCGGCGTCGTCGGATTGATCGACGAACTGCTCGCCGCAGACCCCGGCACCCCGCTCGCCGTGATCGGGGTGGCGGAGTTGGAGTGCTTGAGTCCGGTGGTGGGTGAGGTGTCGGTGTCGGAGGTGTCGTTGCCGGGGTTGTTGGCGGCGTCGGTGGCGGTGGATCCGGATGCGGTTGCGGTGGTGTGTGGGGATCGGCGTGTGTCGTATCGGGAGTTGGATGAGGTGTCGAATCGGTTGGCGCGGGTGTTGCTCGAGGTGGGGGTGGGCGCCGAGTCGGTGGTGGCTGTGGCGGTGGCGCGGTCGGTCGAGTCGGTGTTGTCGGTGTGGGCGGTGGCGAAGACGGGGGCGGCGTTTTTGCCGGTGGATCCGCAGTATCCGGCGGGGCGTATCGAGCACATGTTGGCGGATTCGGGTGTGGTGGTGGGGGTGACGCTCGCGCATGTCCGGGATCGGTTGCCGGGTTCGGTGCGGTGGGTGGTGCTCGATGACGCGGTGACGGTGTCGCGGCTTGGTGGTGTGTCGGCGGGGGTGGTGACGGATGTGGATCGGGGTGCGCCGGTGCGGGTGGGTCAGGCGGCGTATGTGATTTATACGTCGGGGTCGACGGGTGTGCCGAAGGGTGTGGTGGTGAC
>NZ_JBHXWI010000082.1:0-34210 GCF_042671975.1 Rhodococcus sp. NPDC127593
CGCAGTATTAGTGGCTACATTTCCGAATCGATTTCCGTCGTCTTCTCAGGTCGATCATGCAATCTCCGCCGAGAGCTACCGCAACTTCGGTCTAGGGACGGTGTCAATAGTGCCGGGTCGCCGAATGACCGTGCGAGGGTAACCGCTCAGTGAGGAGGCCGCATTCGTGGATGCGGCCTCCTCACAAGGCATGCAAGCTACGGAACGAGATACCCCCCATCGACGGGCATCGTCATGCCGGTGACGAAACTGGCCTGATCGGAAAGGCGGCCAGGCCGCCGCGGGAGGAATCTCTTCAGGTCGACCCATTCCGATTCATCGGGCTGGCGGTATTGAACTTGGCGTCAATGTCGGGGGGCGTCTGCGCGAGCCCGCCGATCAACATCTCGGTGGCGGTGGCGGTGGCGGTGGCGGTGGCTCGGCGCGATGGCGTTGATGCGGATCCCGCTCTGGCCGTACTCGAAAGCTGTCGCCTTGGTCAAACCGATCGTGCTTCGCCGCAATGTAGGGCGCAATTCCGAAGTTACCAGCAAATCCACCGACGCTGCTCGTGTTGACGATGGTGATGACGCTCAGCGAAAATTTCGCTGAGCTCGTCACCACTCACGAACTCGACGGCACGCTGGGGAGGGGCGTTGCCCTCGCCTTGATGGCAGCATCGGCCGGCGGATCTTCGTGCAACTGAGGACGTCA
The DNA here is from genome assembly GCF_042671975.1 of Rhodococcus sp. NPDC127593. Taxonomy (NCBI): domain Bacteria; kingdom Bacillati; phylum Actinomycetota; class Actinomycetes; order Mycobacteriales; family Nocardiaceae; genus Rhodococcus; species Rhodococcus sp. NPDC127593. The sequence goes on from NZ_JBHXWI010000082.1 coordinate 694, forward strand.
CCGAGGATTGAGGGAAACGCGGATGGGACTGTTCACCGATGACAAGGGCCACTGGTCATGCACCTGGACCATCAAACTCGGCCGCGCGCACTACCGGCTGGCCGATGACGAGCCCGAGCCGGAAGAGGCACCGTAGCAACGGGCCCGTCGGGAACTGAAGAAGAGGATGGCCGAGGAGCGGCTCGGGAAGAGAAAACCGGAGGCACCGACCCCGGGAAGGGGTGAACGCCCCCGGCTCACATCCTGTGCATCTTGTCCGGACTACGCCGCTCACTTCCGCCACGCCTCTCAAATGCACGCCGCATGAGGGACACAGAGGAATACTGGGAGCGTGGATTGGCTGACCTTCATATCCGACATGACCGCAAACTTGGCGTGGCCCTTGGTTGTTGTGATCGGCGGAATAATCTTCTACAAGCAGATCTCGGATCTGGCGGCTCGTTTCAAAGCATTGCTTGATGATCGAGTCGAGGAGGCATCGATCGGCCAAACAGGTCTGTCGCTTAGGCGAAAAGTGGACTCCGATCTCAAAAAGGCGGAGAAGGAACTTCCGGCACCTGACACGGCAAAGGGAAAGACAGCGAGCACATGGCTCGCCCCGTTTAGCGAAGAGATTGAAGAGTTGGCTGCAATCAATCCGGCTGCCGCGATAGCTAGCGCAAGCGCCCGCCTAGAGGCCGCGTTACGCGATGTTCTCAAGGAAACGGGAACCAACACCAAAGGGCGAGGTCTTCTTCAATTGCTCAGAGAATGCGTTCAGCAAGGAATTCTTACAGAGAATGAAGCGAACGCCGGAAAGTATCTAAGCTCCGTTAGAAATGAAGCGCTCCACGAGAACGTCGCAACGGTGGAGCAAGCACAAGAGTTTGGGCATCTTGCTCTCCGAATAGCTGCTGCTGCTCGTCTCGGTGTTGGTCAGACTTCAACCGCCGGTGATCCACTGTAGGCCGGTCGGTGGGGTAGTCCGGTCAATAGATCCGCAGTAGCCGTCTATAACGCCCCCATCGCGAAAACACTAGAAAGCAGGAGTGGTCCGTGGATCAACGACCAGCAACGAATGAGGAACTCTATCCCCAGGACCCCGAAAACTGCGAGGAGTGGTGCACCCGTGCAGAACTGCGCGACTGGGGCTACAGCAACGCGGGCATCGACCAGCTCTTCGGTCCGGAAACCACCGGGCCAGGCGGGGTCACCGGCTGGGCGCGCGCTCACGTCGACCATGTCGAGGACACGGTCGTCGCCCCGGCTATCCGACTGGTGCGGGAGGGATTCACGGACGCGGAAGCAGCCACCGACGTCCTCAGCAGGGCGTTGATGTGATCTCGGGTTCGCCGGCACCGTCAGTTTCGGTCGTCGACCGCCGGGGGACGTGTCGTCTTCTCAGGTCCGCGCGCAACTGGCGGTGTCGCGCACCCCGACCGTAGGGCACGCCTCGGGGTCGCGGTATCAGGCCAGTTGCCGGAGGCGGGGCAGGACGTGGCCGAGTTGCTCGAACAGCGCCGGCCATCCGCGGCGCAGCCACGTCAACCGTCCCCGGTCGAGATGATTGCCGTCGAGCAGGTGTGAGAGACGATGCTGGCTGTCGGGGACCCCGAGTGGGTGAGCCTGTCGTAGACCGGATTCACCGGGAAGCCGATGCCGGGAGATGTGCGCCCAGACGTCGGCGGTGGTCCAGTTCCAGATCGGCCCGTACGCGATCGTGCCGTCGGCGCGGGTGATGGTCCCGTCGCGGCGGACCTCGGGTGTAGAGCAGGCGGCGGGCGGGTTCGGTGATCAGCACCTGGTGCAGATCCACCCGCGCGGCCGCGGCGTTGGTGGGGGCGGTGTGGTCCCAGAGTCCGGAGTCGCCGAGCACCTGCAGTAGTGGTGGTTCGGTGGGGATCCGGTGCAGATCCAGCCGCCACGCCTCGGCGAGTTCGGTGAGATAGTCGTAGGTTTCGGGGTAGTCGAGGCCGGAGTCGAAGAACACCACCGGCACATCCGGTTCGACGCGGCGGGCGAGGTCGAGGACGACGAGAGAGTCCTTGCCGCCGGAAAACGCCACGTACCCGTCATGCCGTGCGAGGTGCGTCTCGATCCGCGCGGTGATGTCCGCGATGGCCGCGGTGCCGGTCCTGGCCGCCGGTGTCCGAAGCCCGCGCAATACCGCGAAGGTCCAGGCCGGGGTTCGGTGTCGTCGCCACAGCGGCCAGGCTACGACGGCGCCCGCACGTCACCGAACAGCTCCCACGTCGGCATAGGGGGCCTATGGCCCATATGGGTGCTAATAGCCGGTAGAGCGACACACGGTGATGCCGGGTGCGGCACCGAGTTGCGACATGGCCGTCGCCGATCCCGGGCGCCGGCGGTGTGCTGCGGTTGAATGGGAGGCATGGGGTCGTCCGCGGTGGAGCAGCTGTGGCAGACGTTGTCCGAGAACGGGTTGGCGTTGGTGTGTGTCCGGGGCCCGGAGTGTGAGTGGGCGGATCTGGTGACGGTCGGGGATCACGGGGCGGGGGAGCTGACCTGGTTGGCCAGGGAGGCGAGCGAGGTCGCCGAGCAATACCCGCACGGCGCCGGACACCGCGCGCCGGCTTCGTGACGGCGCCGAACCTGACCGCGGCCGAGTCGGATGTGGTGTGGGCCGCCTACACCGCCGCCGAGGGCCTCCAGGAACGCACCGAGCCTGCGGACAGGACGGCCGGCGGCCCGGTGGCCGGGTGAGCGCGGTGCGGCGATTACAAAAGAGTGCGTCGGCACGCGACCGCGCATGAATTATGCAGCCTTGTCATTCACACGATCTACATCCGTGAACGCGAACCGTAAGGGCGGGTAAATCACGGTGGTGCGGTCTGCTTTGATACGCACACGGGAAATGTGAGCGGCTTGGTAATAGGACGCGGCATGGCACTCCCGCCGCAGTGCGCCTTGCGTTTACACAGGGGCGTGCCTGAGACAGGAGACGTATGAGGACAGCAACGCAAGGCCGTTGGGCGGGTCGGGGAATAGTGGTAGCGGCGGCAGTCGCGGGGGTGGTGGGTGTGATCGCCGGTCCTTCGTCGGCCGCACCTGCGCCTACGACGATCACCATCTCAGACGAGCACCTCTATGTCGAGGAGACCTATACGATCACCGTTCACTGCGAGGTGCGGAGCACCGTGGCAGTTGCGGTGGATGTCGATCCGTACAGTGCGGAGCAGAGCGACCTGCTCGGGGGTATTCCGGTTGCGCCGAACGAGGACTTGCTGGCAAACGTGCAGTGGACGCCCACCGCCACCGGGACGCACACCATTTATGCGTATGGCTGCGCCAGCGGCGTGGGCTGGCCTGACAGTCGGCCGCCGACTGCGACGCTGACTGTTGATGTGACGGAAGCGCCCCCAAGCACTGGCAGTGCTGATGGCATTCCGGTCATCGGGGAGATTTTGAGCAAGCTGTTCGGCTGACCAGGCATCTGTGGATGGCACTCCGCCCGTGGTCATGGGTGAGAGGGTCCTTTTCGGTGGACATGGCCCAATTCCCATTGCGTAACGCCTGCCGAACGGTCCAAGTGGGTCCTCGACCGGCTACGCAGGGCTTTCGCGCCGGCGGAATCGGTCGCCGAGTCGAGGTGACCGCCGTTCGCTGATCTCGCACCGAGGAACCTGATCGGGGCGAGCGAGACCAACGCATAACGATCATCCAGCCGGACGAGTCGGTGAGATTCGAATCGTTGGCCACTGGCCGAACTACCTGGCTGTCACACGCATCCGGTCGTCCACGGGACTCTCCACCTGAAGACACCTTGCGACAGGATCGGCACGAAGTGGTGCGACAACCCATCGCAGACCTGCGCTACAGCTCGAATCTGGTTTCTACTACGTCGGCACTTTCGCCCCGAATGAAGGAGCAGCTATGCCCGCACACGCACTACAAGACAATCACAGGGACCAGCCTCCGACGGGCTCCGCTGCCTTCGAGACGCTGGACATCACCACCGGCCAGGGCACCCACAGTTCGCACCGACGGACTGGTCGGCATGAACGAGCCAAGGTCCTCGTCAACACCGAATCCGGCGAAATCGTAACGGCGCCACACCGCTACACCCCGATTAGGCTCGACCAGCGCAACGATCGGAGATCCGCATGAGCGCGTATACGGCGGCCGCGCTGACCGCCGCTGTTCTCTTCGCCGTCGCACTCATCGTCGTCGTCCGGCAGGGCGCGGCTCGCTCGGCTGACTTCCGGTCCAGCGAACGGGAGCTGCGACGCTACCGGGAAACGTTCGCCAGTTCCCACGGCCGGGGTGCGCTCGGAGAAGCGGTCCTCGTTCGAACCTGCACATCGTTGGGGCTGCGCGAAGGAGTGCACTTCGATACTCAAGCCGAGATCAGCGGTAGCTCGCATGCCCGACCCGATCTCGTCCTGCTCCTCGACGGTGGGCGGCGCCTCGCGGTCGATTCGAAGTGCGTGATCGACCATTACTGGGTGGCCGCCGATGCGGTTGCCGCCGACAACGAACCCGAACGGGATAAGGCGCTCGCCGCGCTGGTCAGCACGATCCGTGGCCACGCCAAGGTCCTCGCCGGCAAGCGGTACGACCGATCCGGTGCCGACCTGAGCGGAGTTGTGTTGTTCGTCCCCGACGACGGCGTTGCCATTTCCGCGTGCAATCGGGATCCCGCACTGCTGCACGATCTGCTGTCTCAGGGTGTCTTCCTCGCCGGTCCCACCGCGTTCGCGGTGATCGCAGCCGGGGCGCACCTCGCCGCAACGGGTCGAGCATTGGACGCGGATCTCGTGACCATGCAGACCACCCTTGCCGGCGCCCTGCACGCCGCCACGACCACCATCGCTTCGTTTGACCGGGCTAACAAGCAGTTTCGCGATGCCTTCAACAACTTCGTGAGTAGTCACCGGCACCTCACCGAATGCGTTTCCGCGCTCAACGACCTCCGTGGGCTGTCAGCCAGAACCAGCGATATCGCCCGTCCCAAGTCAATCGAACCGATCCCCGACCTCGTCCAGGTGAAGGCCGTCTCGGCCGAGGGTGGGGCCGGACTCGACGACCAGCTCGAACCTCCGCTGGGCGCGCCCGCATAGTTGGCCGCCCGTGTGCGCTCGTCGGGGCACACGGGCGCCGCTCAACTGTCATCTGGGCTCGCCGAGTGGCGCGGGTGGCTCGAGGCCGGCGGCGGACGGATGGTCCCGGGATGCTGAACGGTCTGGCGCGTCAGCTCGAATCCGGGGAACGATGTCGGCGGCACGACTGCTCACGCCGCACGGCTACACCGCCTGAGCGCTCGAACCCACCGAGATGATGTGGCACCCTGCCGGTTCCGTCCACGTCAGGTGCTGCTGTGTACGCGCACCGTGTCGGTGAGAGCGGTGGTGGCACCGTCCATGTCGACGATGCGGGCGGCGAGGGTTTGCCGTGCGAGGTGCTCCGGTAGGGCGGCGGAGAATTTGAGGCCTTGGAGTGCGGCCTGGTCGATTGCCGGCAGGGGCCGCTGGTCGCGGGCGCGCAGTGCGGCGAGGCCGGCGCGGATGTCGGAGACGGTCAGGTCTGTGTGCAGTCGCAGCGATTCGGATCCGATGCGTTGCCGTGGCGGTATGAGGTCGGGTGCCCAGGCGGCGAGGGTGCGGTTGGTTTTCATGCCGGCCCAGGTCCACCATCGCCAGTCGCCGCCTGTGTCGCGGGCGATGACGTACGCGCCGTCGGTGACATGGTTCGAGCGTTGCAGGCGTTGGTCGTCGAGGGTGGCGGCGGCGCGGCGGGTCAGGGTGATTCCGGCGGGAGTGGTGCCCAGGAGGACCTCGCGGGTGGCGCGGGTGATCTGGAAGGAGGTCCCGTCCGGGGTGGAGCTCCATTTGGCGCGGCCGGGGATGTCGGTGGTTTCGACGTAGACGTGGCGACGTTTCCAGTCGATGTGGGTGACTTTCCAGGACCGGCCGCCGAGCAGCAGGATGCGGGGGCCTTCGACATTGTCGGTGAGGACACCGGTTTCGACGGTTCCGACTTCCTGCCGACCGGCCCATACGGTGAATTCGGGTGCGGCGGTGAACACGGCGAGTAGTTCCATGAAGTGACGTCGTCCGAAGTGCTTTTCGGCTTCGGGGCCGATGAACGCGGTGCCGCCGTCGTGCTCGAGGAACCCCGCTGAGAGCAGGTGGTCGAAGATTTCTTGGCCGTCGTTACCGAACAACGGCAGTGCGCCCCAGGTGTGCTGCCAGTCGCGCAGTGGAACCCGCCGGGTCTGTAGGGCGGCTGCGAGCAGCTGTTGCGCTGCGATGTGCCGGGGCTGCGGTGTGGGGGTGACCGGTTCGACCCACCCGTTGGTCCAGCACTGCAGCATTCCCAGGGTGGAGAGTACCGCCTGGTCGGTGATGGCGAGGAACAGGCAGTTGCGGGTGCTGCCGGGGCGGCGCCCGGTCCGGCCGAGTCGCTGGAGAAACGACGAGACGGTGCGGGGTGCGTTGATTTGGATGACGCGGTCGAGGTCGCCGACGTCGATGCCGAGTTCGAGGGTGGAGGTGGCGACGATGACGCAGTCGCGGGCCTCGGCGAAGGCCTGTTCGGATTCGCGTCGCTCGGCGGCGGACAGCGACGAGTGGGACACGAAGGTGGTGATCCCGCGGCCGCGCAGCGCGGTGCCGAGTTCCTCGGCGAGCCGGCGGGAGTCGACGAACACCAACCGCTTCTCCCCGCGGTGTAGCGCGGCGATGACTGTGCTGGCGTTCTCGACGCTGCCGACGGAATCAACCGTGATCTCCGGGACCACGCCACCGGCGGGGATGGCAGGGGAGATCACCCGGCCGGGGGCCTTCGCGGCGCCTTGCAACCACCCGAGCAGCTCGTCCGGGTTGCCGACGGTCGCGGACATCCCGATCCGTTGCAGGCGCCGACCGAGCAGCGTTTGCAGGCGCGCGAGGACGGCGAGCAGGTGCCAGCCGCGGTCATCGCCCGCGAAGGCGTGGACTTCGTCGACGACGACGGCCTGTACCCCGCCGAGCAGTTCGGCGGCGTCGACGCGTTCGGATACCAGCATCGACTCCAAGGATTCGGGGGTGGTGAGCAGGATGTCGGGGCGATCGCGCTTGATGCGGTCACGCACCGACTGACCGATGTCGCCGTGCCAGGTCATCGCGTCCCGGCCGAGCCAGGCGGCGTAGTCCGCCAACCGAGGTTGGAGGTTGTTCAGCAGCGCCTTGAGCGGGCAGATGTAGAGCACGGAGATCCCGGTCCAACACTCCGATTCCATCCGGCTCAGCAGCGGGAACATCGCCGCCTCGGTCTTGCCGCCGGCCGTCGGGGCCAGCAGGATCGCGTCGGACCCGTCGGCGATGGGTGCCACCGATTCGTCCTGGAGTGGTCGAAGCCCGTGCCAGCCGAGCGAGTTGACGACGTGATGTTGGATGATCGGACTGAGCAGATCGAACCCGCTGAAGGGTTCCGCCGGTGTCACAGCTGCACCTCGTCGGCGGTGACGGCCTGCCGTTCGGTGTCGGTCATCTCCTCGGAGCTCAATGTGAGGGCGTAGTGCTGGCGGGGGTCGAAGTCGGGGAACTGCTCGACCCGGTCGAGGACGTCGAGCACCAGTTTCTTGAGGAACAGTCGCGGTGAAATCCCGACCTTGCCGCCGAGCTTACCGGCGACCGCATGCGCCAACGACGCAAGGTATGCGTCGTCGACGACGGTGCGGATCCGATCGCCCACGGGGGAGCCGTCGGCGAACACGTCACGGACCCGGACTCCGACTTCGACGAGGCGATCGAAGTCGAACCCCACCAGCCGAATCTGGGGGGCGCGCGGGTTGTCGAATCGGGCGTCGGTGGTGAAGTCGGTGTGCAAGCGCTGCGCGAGCGGGGGCAGAGACTGCACCCCGAGGCGACCGTCGAAGAACGCGGGGGTTCCGGTGATCAGCAGGTACAGGCCGGGGTAGCGGCCCGAGTCGAGTTCGTCGATCCACTGCCGCAACGCATTCAGAGCCTTCGCGCGGCTGTCGGACCGCATCCGCTGCAGCGTTTCGACCTCGTCGATCACCAGCAGCAGCCCGGGGTGTCGGGCGCCTTTGAGGACCGCGAGGAGCCCCTGCAGAAAGCCCATGGCCAGGAAGTGGTCCACCTCTTGGCGCACCCCGGCGGCGCGTTTGGCGGCGGCGCCGACGTGGGGTTGTCCGCCGAGCCAGGCGACGAGGGCGTCGGCGGTGGCGGCGTCGCCCTGCTCGAGCGCGGCCCGGTAGGCGCGCAGCACCATCGGGTACACGGGGGTGGCGGTGGCCACGCCGGCGAGCCGGGACTCGAGCAGCGTCTCCACTTGTTCGGCGGTGGCCTCCGGCGTGCCGGCCGCCGCGGCGGCATCCTCCTCGACGCCGTACAGCCAGGCGTCGAGGACGCTGCGGAACGCCGACGGCGCGAACGCGGAGGTGCGCAGCGATTCGGTGGTGCGCCGGTAGACGGTTTCGAGCTTGTGCAGGGGTGTTTCCAGCTCGCTGACCTGCACCTCGGCGACGGCGAGGCCGCGGCGCATCGCCTGCTGCGCCGCCCACCGGGCGAAGAACGTTTTACCGGAGCCGTATTCGCCGCGCACCGCCTTGAACAACGCCCCACCGGCCGCGACGGCGTCGAGGTCCTCGGCGACGGTGGGGGAGAACTTGTCGATCCCGACCGCGAGGACGTCGAGATTTCCGGAGGGGACGGTGCCTTGCCGCAGCGCCTGCAGAATCTCGCGCCGCCGGACCGGGGACAGAGTCACGGTTTCACCTCGTACTGTTCGAACATCAACGCCGCCTCCAGCTCCACTTCGGTGCCGTTCTCGCTCAGCGCCACCACCCCGTCGGCGTTGATGACCTGGCTCAGCGCGGCCACGGTCTGGCGTGCGCGGAACGCCTTGACCCCGAGGATTTCCGCGGCCCGGGGCAGCGGGATGCGCCCGTTGCCGTCGACCAGCGCTTGGAGCAGCTGGCCGATCACCGGTGTGTCGATCCGGGGGCGGAAGGTGTTGTACTGCTGGATGAACAGCGGACTGGCCAGCAACTCCTCCACTCGATTGCGCCCACCGGTGGACGCGGGGGCGGCGGCGGGCTCGGGGGCGCCCGGGGTGCCCATGTCGAAGAGGGTGTCGGACTGCTCGGCGGCCTTGGGTGCCGGCTTCTTCCGCGGCGCCGGGACAGCCGGCTTGGCGCCGGCTGTGGGCTGGGCGGCGACAGGCTGGGACTCGGGTGGGGCCACGCGTTCGGGCTCCCACCACGCGGGCACGGACATGGGACGCGCCTCGAGGCCCAGATGCTGGGGGACCGCGCCGTTGACCAGGATCGAGATGGGGATCACGGCCTCGGCGAGGGTGGCGCCGCCGTGGTAGCCGGCCTTGAGGCCGGTGTAGCGCAGCTGTTCGTCCACCGCGAGCACCGCCTGATGGGTGTCGGTGAGCACGCGCGGTCCGGTAACGAGTACCTCGTCGGCCGGCAGCGTCGCCGGATCCACCCCGGCCGTGGACCGGTAGCGTGCCGAGATCTGCTGCCCACGTTGCGCACTGGGCTGCTCGCGCCGTTCCACCACGTGCCCGTGGTCGCTGACCAGCACCACGGTGCGGCCGACGTTGGCGGCGGCGGAGAGCAGCGCGTCGAGGTGTTTGAAGCTGGCGGTGGTCCAGGAGGTGCCGATGGGGTCGGAGCGGTCCAGCGCGTCGTCGATGTCGTTGAGCACGCAGGCGACCACGGGGCGGGTTTTGGTGTCCTCGACCGCGATCCGGACGTCCACGGCGAGGGCATGGCCCTTGGAGACGGCGTCCATATCGGCCTTGTGGAAGAGCACCTGGCCGCTGCCGCGCAGCGCATGCCCCTGCAGCCAGGACGCGAAGCCGGTGCGTTCGCGGTCCTGTCGGCCGGCGGCGAGCGCCCCGGTGAGCAGGGAGCAGCGGGAGAACTCGGTGACCGTGGGCAGGGCGGCGAGGGCCGCGTGCAGTCCGTCGGTGTCGGTGAACTGGCATTCCTGCCATTGCGGGCGGTGCCGGCGCAGTGCGTCGGCGACCACCTCGTTGGCGGCGGCGGCGCTCATGCCGTCGGCCACGACGATCAGTACCGGTGAGGCGGTGGGGGTGGTGATCGACGCCCCGGTGGCCCCGGCCCGCGGCACCGTCAGTGGGCGCACCACCTTGTCGAGCACGTCCTCGATCAGCAGCGGGGCCTGCGGCCCGCTGCTGCGGTTGACCCCGGAGGTGGCGAGGAGTCGGGCGAACTGCCGATCGGAGGTGGCCCGGCGGTCGCGCACGGCGGAGACGATGCGGTGGGCCACTGCGGCCAGGGTCGGGTCGTCGGCGCCGACGAATGCGCCGTTGACGGCGGCATCCACCCACGACAGCTCGGTGCGGTAGTCGTCCAACCACCCGGCCAGGGCGGCGGGTGTGTCGTGCTGGCGTCGTTGCCAGCGCAGCAGCCGCAGCGCCGCGGCCCCGACCCGCACATCACGGGGTGCGTCGGGGCTGTCGATGCGGGCGCCGCGGTGCGCCAGCACATCCGCCCACGCGTTTTCGGCGGCGGCGAGGTCACCGGACTCGACCGCAGTGGTGAGCGCCGAGGCGAAGTGCGCGACCCGAGGTGCCAAGGCGGACGGCAGCACGTCCGACCGCACCACCAGCGGTTCGGCCTGCAGCCGGCGCACCAGGTCCTCGGCGTTGCGTAGGACGTGTCCGGGCACGTCCGCACCGGCGACGGCGAGGGTGGCGGTGTTCCCCCACGCCGCGAGCTGGCCCTCGGTGAGGGTGCGTCCGCCGAGTTCCACCTCGAGCAGGGTGCGGACCTTGACGGTGGTGTCCCGGGACACCGGGAACGCCACCGAGGCGGCGCTGCCGTCGCCGACGAGGGCGGCGACCAAGCCCAACGGGACCAGCTGGGCGGGACCGCTGCTGCGCCACACGGTGGTGAACGCGGGTCCGAGCGGGCCGAGGCGCCCTTCGATCCACGCATAGAACTGCGCCAGCAGCACCGGGTCGGTGCGGTCCTGCCAGGCCTGAAACCGGGCAGTACTTGCCGGATCCATCGACCACAGCGCCACGTGGTGCGGGGTGTATTCCGCTGGCGCCAAACCGAAATGCGCCCGGGCGAGGGCAGCGAACAGGTGGTCGTTGGTGAGCACCCCACCGGGCGCGGGCGCGGCGGTCCCGTCGAGATCCCGCAATGCGGCGCGGGCGGCATCGTTGCTGAGCGCGAGCAGGTTGAATTCCTGGCGGGAGGCGTTGAACAGCTCCCGCAGGGCGGGCCAGGGATCGAGATTTGACAGCCGTCCGGTGGCTAGGTGCTCGAGAATCCCGGCGGGCAGCTCGGCGGCGCTGCGATCGGTGAGGATCACCACCCAGTCGACCTGGGTGCGGTCGGTGAGCGCATCACGGACGGCGAGGACACTCGGTGCGGTGCGCACCCGCACCGACTGTCCGCCGAGCTCGAATTCGTTGGCGCCGGACCACACCGGGGCGGCGGCCAGTGCGATTACCCCGTGGGTGTGGCCTTTGCCGCGCAGTTGTCCGATGAGGCTGCGGATGCCGGCGAGGTCCGCCTCTGGAAGGACAGCGGTGGTCACGGCTGATCCCGGGTGATGGTGACCGTGTAGGTGGCGCCGAGATTCTCGTCCACGATCTGCCGCAGCCGCGTCTCGACGGCGGCAATGCCGTCGCGGCCGTGCACCGTCAAGCGCACCGGCTGACCGCCCCCAGTGCCGCCGTCGCCGGTCCCACCGGAGCCGCCACCGGTCGTGGTTCCGCCGGTCGTGCCACCACCAGTGCCGCCGCCGGTGCCACCGGGGGTTCCGCCGCCGGTGCCACCGGGGGTGCCGCCGCCGGTGGGCTGCTGGGTGATCCCCGCCTCCAGCCACTTGTCGCGCGCCTCCCCGGCCACCCGCAACGCCTCCGCGAGGGGTCGGGTCAGCTCATGCGCCTCGAACGCCTCGATGACACCGTCGACGATGAGGGCAGCCTGCCGCCCACGGTCGTCACTGGTCTCGGCGGCGGTGCGCAACACGGTGAGCTTGTCGAGCGAGAACCGGTTCACCGCCTCGGCGACCGCACCCGCGGTGGCCAGGGACTTGCCGGTCTCCTGCGGTGTGGCGCCCAGCTCGGTGGTCGCGATCGCCTCGACGAGGGCGAGATTGTCGAGATGATTCAGGTGCGTGTCCAACAGCTCGTGAGTGCGGACCGCCACGACGAGCCGCTCACCGGTCTCAATACCCAGGAATTGGTAGGCGCGGGTGAGGATATCGACCAGCTGGGACCGATCGGCCCGCCCGGCGGCCGCATAGTCCCGAACCTGCTGCGCGAACGAGGCAAGGTTGGTAGCGGTGAGGTAGTCGTTGATGTTCACCCCCGTCAACGCCTTCCACCGGGTGCAGGCGTCAATCCAGCTCTGCCGGTCGGGCAGCGGCTCGAGCCGCAACGTGGTGCCGCGCCGGAAGTCACCGATCTGCGGTTCGGGGATCGGCGAGGAGTGCAGGAACCACGATCGTTTGCTCTGCGCCGCCCACGCGCCGGCGACCAGATCGATCATCTCGTCCGTGAGCCCGCGCTTGGGCCCGCTCGCGGCGATGGCGGTGCGCAACTCCTCGATGGCCACGTCCCCGGAATCGTCGATCGCCATCCGGGACAACTCCTGCGTGATGCGGCTGCGCCACGTCGTGAAGTGCTCGCTGCCGAACATCAAGTGGGTTTCGTTGGTCTTGGCCAGGCTGAGCGGTTCGACCACGCGCCGGGTGAGATCGCGTTCTGCGCGGTCGAGCGGAATCCGGCCGTCCACCTGCGATTGCGCCTCCCGCAACCGGGTCAGCACGAGGTTCAGCTCGCGCCGGGTGAGCAGCTTGTCCGGCGGGGTGAAGTCCGGGTGGTCCGGGTACAGGGCGTCGAAGGCGTCGACGATCAGCCGCTCGACGGCCTCGCCGAGGGTGTTGCCGATCGGCGGCTGCACCGCGTAGCCGGCGTGCAGGGACCGCAGCGGCGGTCGACCCTCGGCGAACCGGGCGCCGGCGGCGACGCCGTAGGCGACCTGGATGGCATTGTTCAACTGACCCCGCACCTGCGTTTGCTGCTGCTGCAGAATCGACCGCGCCGCGGCGCGGTCGGCCTCGGACAGCTCGTTCGCATACGACGCCCACCGATCCCCGGTGAGCACGTAGTTGAGGATCACCAGCCGGCCGAGTTGCCGGGTCACCTTGTCAGGGAAGAAGTTCGGCAGCCACGCCACGGTGAACCGGTCCTGCCCGGTGCGCAGCAACTGCTCGACGCGGTCGTGGTCTTCGGCGGTGGTGTGCCCGGCGTCGTCGAACGGCAGGTCCACGATCAGCCGCAGCGCCCCGTCCAGGGATGGGCGGAACGCCTCGTCGGGGAGGTAGCCGTGGTCGCGGACGTTCCCGAAGATCACCTCCACCCGGCGTTCGGTGCCCCGCCAGATCTTGGTGCGCAGGAACGCATTGTCGACTGTGTGCTCGGCACCGATCACCGCGAAGTGCTCCGCGAGCAGGGTCCGCATCAGTTCCCGGCGGCGCCCGTCGGTGTCCTCACCCTGGGCACGGGTGACGATGCGCTCGTAGTCGACGGATTCGAGGGTGACGGAGATGATCGGGTTGGCGTCGGCGGTGACGGACAGTTCCGGGATCTCCGCGGCCCACTGCTTGACCTTGTTGGTGATCTGGCCGACCTGATCGCCCGGGATGAGGCTGATGACGCTGCCGTGGTTGAGCGAGGCCAGACGCGAGGCATCGATTTGGGCGAGGGCGGGCACGTTCGGTGCCACCGCGGACATGAGCAGGGTCTTGGCGATACGGATGTCGGCCCGCAGCCCGGCCGGAACATCCTTGTCGGCGGTGGACTCGGGGACCCCGGCGTTGCGGAACAGCAGCGGCCGCAGCTTCTCGGTCCACAGGCTGCGGGCGGTCTTGAAGGTTTGCGCGGCAGCATCATTGATCGGGGTGGCGTGGGCGCTGTCGATGATGTAATCGAACGCCTCCCCGACCGGGATGACGTGGTCGATGGTCAGCCGGTCGGCGTTGTCCTCGAGCATCTGCTGCATGACCTTCAACGCGGTGCGTTCGCGCTGCATCTGCCCGGACAGCGCCCGCAGGGTGGCGATCAGGGCCGGGGAGAACGGGTAGGTCAGCTTGAAGGCGTCGGAATCGGAGCCGCGGTGCGCATCGTCGGTGTTGATGCCGTCGAGCAGCACATCCCACACCTTGGGGTTGCGGTCCAGGCGTCCGAATGCGGTCTCCAGCGCGGCCGCGGCGTCGGCACTGCACGGTTGCAGCAACCGCTTGTGCGCGATGTAGGGCAGGTTCTCATCACCCAGCCGGACGCTGCCGAACCGGCCCGCCTGATGGACGAAGGCCTGCTCGAGGGCCTGCTGGGTGGCGCCGGCCTCGGGGCCGGTGGTGACCCACCGGCTCAGATCGTGCTGGCGGGCGATGAACGAGGCGATCGGCACGGCGAGCCGGCCGCGGCTGGTCTCGACCAGCTTGGTGATCTTCTGCACCTCACTGTTGAACCGCTCGCGCTCGGTGATGAGGAATGTCAGCCACAGCACCAACTCGTCGAGCAACAGCACGACGGCGTCGTAGCCGAGAGACTTGGCGTGGTCAGCGATGACGGCGAGGCCGTCCTCGAGGTTCAGCCAGTCGGTGTTGCGTGAGTAGCTGGTGAAGTAGGTGGTGATCAGCACCTGCTGCAGTCGGGCCCGCTCGGCCGCGGTGGCGTCCGGGGCGACAGCGGCGGCGTAGCTGTCCGAATTCCAGGTACCGGTGCTCTGCCCGAGCGCCGCCCAGTTCACCGTGCCACCCTGCTGTCCTGAGGCGCCGTTGAGTGCGGCGAAGAACTTCTCGTCGCCGACCTCGCGGCGACGGTTGGCAGCGTCCGTGAACAGTCCGCCGGCCGAATGCAGGACCGGCGGCAAAGTGTCCGGATGCAGGCGCGTGATCTGCCGCAGGTACTGGTCGAACAGCGCCGATTCGATGCTGTCGGCGTCGAGGAAATGGAACGTCAGCCGCAGAATCTTCGCCTGCGCGACTCCGGTGTGCTTGGTGATCACCGGTTGCAGCTCCGGCACCGACAGGGCCTTCGCGGAGTGCCCGAGGATGCCGTGCAGCACCGCCATGAAGTGCGATTTACCGGACCCGAAGGAACCCTCCAGGTAGGCGGCCTTGTTCTCGCCGCTGCGCAGCGCCTCCTCCACCACCGCCAAGCCCCGCTCGAACGCCTCCGTCAGGGAGGGTGTGACGACGTAGGAGTCGATGGTGGCCGCGAGCCGATCCTCGGCCACCGAATCCGACAACCGCAGCACGTAGTCGTTGGTGCCGTGCGACTCTGGAATCGCAAAGGTCTCCCGCAACGTGCGCGCGGACGTGGTGGAGGCGCCGGGAAACATTACTGTGCTGCCTTTCGGGTGGCGGATGCGCGGCCGCGGATAGTTTTCGCGGGCCGCCACTTGGGAAGATCGTCGACGGGAACACCAACGGCGGCGGACTTCTCGGCGAGCTGACCGGTGAGGTACTCGGCGAGATCGACACCAAGGTTCGGGTCCACCCCTGAATGCCACTGCTTGACCCACGGCAGCACCTCGGCGATCCCGGCGACCACGGGCACCAGCTCGCTCAGCGGAGTGCCTTCGGACTCGCGGTACGCGTAGATCGTCGCCAACGCGAGCCCCTGCTGGGCGTGATCCCAGCCGGCCCACCCGAGCAACGGCGTTGGGTCGGTAGCCCGACCCGCACCGGGGTAGGCGGTGAACCGCTCCTTCGGCACGTCCAGCTTGCCGCGGTGTGACCAATAGGAAGACTTCACAAAATCCGCACTGGTGTACTTCGGTGGAACCGGGATATCGGTCGCGTTGATCAAGCCAGCGTCCTCTTTGCGCTGTATATCCCAGACGCGCTCCCACTCGGCGCGCTTCCGCAGCCCGGAGTCCTTGTAGCGCAGGGCACTGAGGTAGGGGACCGCTTCGTCGGCAACCAGTTTGACCAGCGTCGCTGTCACCGGGGCATCCCTCTTCCCGGCCCACAGGTCCAGGGCTTCGACGAAGGCAGCGTCCTTCTCGAAGTGCCCGGCAAGCTCACCAACCGACCGTGATTGCGGAGTTCCTTGCGGGGTAAACCACAGGGACGGATCCTCAAGTCTATCGAGCAGCCAGTCCTTCAATGCCTGTTGAAGTTTGGTGTCCCAACTGTCCCCGGCCCAGCGCCGTTTGTACTCGGGACGCTCCAGCAAACGGATGAACGGATTGGACTCGATCGTAGCCAAACGTTCTTCCACCAGGTTTCGGTACTCGGCGGGCCAGTGCGCAGGGATGTCAGTGACTGGGGTGAACTTGTGGTTGTGGTGGTCGAACCAGCTTGTCTCGATCTCTTCAGCCGCGACTTTACGTGCGAGCACGATGGCGAATGCGCGCTCCCCGGGCGCAATCCCGGGAACGCTGCCAGACGGTAGGGTGCGGCCATCGGCTAGCTCGTAGTTGCGATAGACCTCCCAGTCGAGTTCCTCCTGCTCACCGACCATCAAGGCACGGATGCGGGCGTGCTCGGTGCGCGCGGTGTCGATGGTGGAGTGAGTCGCTCCGTGCGCCTGGATTGCAGCAGCAGGTTCATTCGCGGAGAGTTGTTGGGCCAGGGTGTCTAAGCGATGTGCTCGTTCGAGCACGTGCATTTTGGGAAGCGGGAAGTCCTGGATGGTGGTACCGGTGAACTCGAAGCGTCGCTCCCAGGGCTCGTCGGCGCCAGCAGCTTCGGCTCCGGGGCGCCCCTTGTCGTGGCTGTTCTGCTTGAGCCAGAAGCAAGCGGTCGAGCTGTTGAGCGTACCCAGCAGCCGCAAGTAATCTTCCTCTGAAGCTTCTTTCGGCAGCTTGATCACCGGCGCGGTTTGCTTGAATATCTTGCCGCCGCGGTCGAGCACGAAATGGTTGTGCGTCGCCACGAATGGGAAGGTGATGGAGAGCGGGGTCTGCAGTTTGCGCGAGTAGCTCTCCAAGTGGACCCACCAGGGTAGTCCCCGATCCGAAAGAGTCTTCTGGAACACGGTCCGTGCTGCTAGGAGCGGGCGGAGCGGCCAGAGGTGAGTCACAACGCTTGTGTCCTGAGTGACAGGTGAAGAGTTGGCCGAGTCCAGATACGGATTGAGCGCAAACGTGTCTGGCGCGATCGAGTAGTCCCGTACATCTTCACCGGTCACGAACTGGCGGAATGGAAGCACTTTGCTCAGTCGCTGAAGTGACGAATGCGGGTATAACCACGCACCGTCTTCACCCACGACAGTGGTGCGCCCAACCTCTTCGGTCAAATCGCCGAGGAATGCGTTGCACGCGGCGTCCACTTGAGCCTGGAGTTCGACTGCACCGCCGCCGGAGAGGCTCCATGGATGCTTCTCAAGATTTGTGCGGGGAAGGTCGGTGATCGAGACCCACTGATCTTCGTAACCTGCTTGGTCGAGATGACCGACGATGGAGGTCCAGACCTTGCCTTTGGCTGGATTGTCGGGTGCGCCGGGTTCACCTTGGATGCCGAGGACGGCCCGGACGGTGTCATGGGCTGCTCGGTGATTGCGCCCGACGATGATCACGGTCGGTGTGCCGTGTCCGGGGATGTACGCCCCTGAGGTGTCGGCGACGAGCCGCAGGTCCTTCTTGGCGAGGAAGTCTTCGATCAGAGGCACGCCGAATTCGCGCTTCATGAAGGAGTTGGAGGTGATCTGGCCGATCCAGCCCGCGCGGTCGCCGGGCTTGGCCAGCTCGAAGAACTTCTCCATGAACGGCACCGTGAGGGCGTACTGCCCTTTGCAGTAGTGGTAAATCTCCCGGTAGCGGGCGTTGAGAGCCTTGTCGCTGACTGCGATGTACGGCGGGTTGCCGACCACCGCGTCGTACTGTCCGGGCTTGAGGAACTTGCGCAGTATGGTGGCGTCTTCGGTGCTGTAGGTGAATCCTGATGCGGCGGCGTCTTTGTCGAAGGTGGCGTCGCCGTAGTCCAGTGCGTGTGCCCCTCCCTGTTCCGGGCCGTGGAGGAGCGAGTCGCCTGCGGTCAGGTTGAGGGTGAACTTGGGGGCGTTGACGAGAGATTTCTCCCCGCACGCTTGCAGGGCGGCGACGATGAGCCGGAACTTCGCGATCGCCACCGCGAACGGGTTGATGTCGACGCCGTAGACGGACGCGAGTGCGTTGTCAACGCGTGTGCGCAGCTCCACGCCGGGGGCGTGGTGGTGCCAGCGTTCGACCAGCCGGGCGAAGGCGCCGAGGAGAAAGTGCCCCGACCCGCAGGTGGGGTCGATGATCTTGAAGCCGTCGAGTGGTCGATCTTTGAGGGCGGGTTCGAGGGTGCGATCGAGGATGAATTCTTCGACAAACTCTGGGGTTTGGAGCAGGGCATACTTCTTTTTCGCGTAGTCGGAGAGGTCTTGATACAGGTCGCCGAGGAAGCGGGTGCCCAGGGTGTCGTCCTTGAATGACCAGACGAGGTCGCCGTTGTCGTCGGTCTGCCGCCAGAACGCGAGAATCTGATTTACCGCGTCGGAGGACGGTTCGTAGATGTTGAGTCCGGCGTGCTCGTCGACCAGGGCTTCGGTGGCGGGGTGGCTGCGTAGGGCGTTGAAGGACTGTGCGAGCCATTCGCGGTAGGACAGGTCTTGGTGGTCGCGGTAGAAGGAGTTTTCGGCGTCGACGGCGCGTTGGCGCAGCATCGTGTCGGGGCCGGCGATCCAGACGGCGGTGTCGCCGAGCAAGAGGTTGTCCTCGCAGAACCGGACGAACACGGTGGTGAGGAGCCAGCCGACGGCGGCCTGGGTGAGCTGCTCCTCGAGGTAGTCGGTCCAGGATCCGGCGGTGCGCTGTTCGCGGACGGCTTGGCTGTGGTTGGTACGCCAGCGTTCGAGCTCGTGCGTGTCGGCTTCGAGGCGGGCGCGCATGTCGTCGACCAGCATGACCAGCTGCGGCTTCAATGCGGCCGTCAGCTGGGTTCCGGCGATCGTGGCCAATGCCATCAGACGTGCTCCTTCGTATTTTCATCTGAACCGTCGGTGGGCTGAGCGGCGGCCAGCAGGGCTGTCACCTCGATCTCGTCCACCTGCACGAATTGTTCTGGGCTGTTGAGCGGCAGCGCGGTACCGTCCACTCGCGCTCCTGGCCGGCCACCCGACTCTTCCGGCTGCGGGACCAGTGCCCACACCGCGTGCGGCGGCGGGGACGTCAGATCGGCCCACTCGCGCACGACGTGCAGGTGCCCGTACGCGGCCAGCGTCGACAGGTCCGTCAACACCACCGGCCCGCCCGCCGCGTCGACCGCGCTGACCAGCGCCGGAACAGCCTGGGAGACAAATCCCTTCAATCCTTCGCGATCGGCCGCGGCACCTGCGTCTGCGGCGAGGATCGCATCCCACGGTATTCCCGCCGTCTCGGCGCGTTGGCGTAGCTCCCCGAGCAGCAGTTCGGTCACGTCGAGGGGGCGTGCTCCGAACCGGGTTGCCAGCGCTGCGGCGACCGCGTCGGAGCTTCCCATCGGCACGCCCAGTGCCCGGAATGTGTGCTCACGCATGCTCGACGCCAACACGAATTCGGTGTCGGTGGTGCCGCGGCTGCGCTGCGGCATCGGTGCGGTGCGGGTATGACGCGTCGGCACGTACGATGCCGGGGATTCGGCATTGTCGAACTGGTAGCGGCTGGCGGCCTCGTTCCAGCGGATGTCCGGAACGATCGATTGCACCACCGCGTCCAGTTCCGGGCGCCGCGGCAACGACTTCGTCAATGTCGGGAACCGTGCCGCCACACGTGTTTCCAGCTCAGCGCGGTTGAACGAGTCGGAGGTCGACAGCCCGCGCAGCAGCATCTTCAACGCTTCGCCGATCGGCAGGGAGCCGGCATGTAGCTCGTCCCGCGCCGTCAGGGCGACCGCGGTCGATGCGGTCGAGGCGATCCGCAGCAGTGCATGCCCGGGGATTTCCACCTCGCCGGGTGTCACATCGAGCACTGCCGCGGCCGCCGCGCGCAGCGGCAGCTCCGACTCGGCGGGTGTCACCAGCAGCGAACCCTGCGCGTGGGCGTCGTCGACCAGCTTCTCCGCGCCCGCCGCCAGTACCGCGGGGAGCTTGCGCGGCACCGCTGCGGTCGAGATCATGGCGACCGTGCCCGACCCGTGCCGGCGCACCAGGTGCAGTGTCGTGTCGGTGCCCGGCTCGGTATCGGCGTCCGCCGGTGCGGAGGCGAGGAGCAACCGCACCACACCGAGCGAGAGGCGCTGCGGATCGGCCACACCGTCGGTGTGCAGCACACCGGCGAGCTCGCGTGCCAGCAGGTCCGGGGTTGTGGCGCCGCCGGAGGATTCGAGCAGCGTCTGACCGCGCGCGTACAGCTCGCGCACTGTCGCCGCCAACTGCGGGTTCTTCGCCCATAGCTCTGTGAACTCGCCGAAGATTTGGGCGATCCGCCCCGATGACACCCCGGCCCGCGGCGCCAGCACTTGGTAGGTGACGAACGGATCGTCCGGGCTCTGCGCGTGCGTGCCGAGTACCAGCTCGACGACCTGCCGGCGCACCGCGCTTGGCTTGGTGCCCGCAGCCCGGGCGAACTCGGCCGCCAGCACTCCGAGGGAGGTGTATGTCTCGGCGACTGGCTGCGCAGGTGTGGGCTCCGACTTCGGGCGCGGTGTCGGCGGCTTTGCCTCGGTGGTCGGTTCGGTGGTGGCCTGGGCTTTGAACACCGACGCCCACGCGTGCCGCATCGCGGCGGCGGTGTCGAATCGATCCTTGACGTTGCGGGCGAGGGCGGTGCGGAAGAACCCGGTGAGGGCCGCGGCGCGGGTACGCGACAGCCCGCCGGCGGTGAAATCCTCGGGGGTGACCGACACGTCGTCGTCGAGCACCCGCGGATCGCTCATGCCGTCCCCGTAGGTGGGGGTGGTGGCAGTGGCCATCTCGTATAGCACCACTGCAGCCGAGTAGCGTTCCGCCGCCGAATCATAGGCGGTGCGAATCCCCGTTCCCAGGAACGGATCCCGATAGGGTGGGGTGCCCGCGTCGAGCTGTTCCACCGGGGCACGCGAGAGGGAGAAGTCGAACAGCGCCAGTCGGGTCTTCGCCGACCGGGGCTTGCCCTCCGGCCGGGACAGCCCCAGGTTCGACGGCTTGATGTCGCGGTGCGTGATGCCCGCCGCATCCAACGCCACCACCGCGTCGAGCAGCTCCAGACCCCAGGTGCGTAGCTGCGCCTCCCCGAGCGGGGTGTGGCGCACCACGTCGGCGAGGGTCAGCTCGCCGCAGTTGCTCAAGAGCAGCGCCGTGCGCCGCGCCGCCAGCTCCAAGGGACCTTCGATCAGCTCCACCACCCCCGAGACCGGCGGGGACTGCGCCGCGAGCTGGGTGAGCACCTGCGCCTCGTCGCGCAGTCGGAGGGTGGCGCTCTCGTCCAGGCCGACCTTGAGGACCCGCAACCTGTCGTCGTGATCGCGGTCGGTGACCAGCACTCCGCGGGCGGTGGAGCCGGCGCCGAGCACCCGGACCACCTCGAACCGGCTGCTGAGCAGCACGCCGGGCGCCGGATTGAGCGGATCGGGTTCCGGTGTCTGCGGGGTGAGCTGGCGGTCGTGCCGGTATTCGTCCAACGCCGTTTCGAACTGGTGCGCCCCGAATCCGGGGCGGCCCGTCTTCTTGTCCGCCTCCACCCGCTTGGACACCGAGGGCTGCGTCGCATGCAACACCAGCGCGCGCAGTCTCTCGTCGACGAACCGGCCTTCCGCGGCCGCCAGGTCAAGGCCCTGCTCCTGCCGCAGCCGTTCGAGCAGTGCCGCGCGGTCCCGGGCCGGGGCTTGCCCACCCGAGAGCAGGAAGTAGGCGAGAGCGCCGAGTGAGAACACGTCCAACGCCAACCGGTCGGCGTCCGCCGCCCACCGATCCTCCGGCGCCTGATACACCTCGTCCGCCGGGGCGCCGCCTTGTGCGACGGCGGTCCCCAGCATCGTCGCCGAACGGGTGTCACCGGTGTGCACGCGGCCGGCCCACGACCAGTCGGTGAGGCGGACCTTGACGGTGTCGGCGTCGAGCGCGTCGGTGTCGATCAGGACGGTGCTGGGCCCGAGTCCGCGATGCGCGACGTGGTTTCGGTGCGCGTAGGTCAACGCCTCGGCGATCTGCTTGAGGATAAGCAGCTGCTGCTCCGCGGTGAGTGTGCGCGTCGCCAATGCCAGATCCAACGGCTCGAACCCGGGGGTCTGCGGATAGACCAGGACGGTATTGCCGTCGTCGTCCTGCACCAGATCCCGCGGCACCACGATCGACTCGTGCCGCAGCGAGCTGAGTAGTGAGTACTCACGCTGCATCCGCCGATGGGCCGCTGCCCGCGCGTGTGACGGGGTGCCGCGGCGCAGCGACACGATCCGGGCCCGGCCGTGCTCGTCGGTGCCCTTGTGCGTGGCCGCCCACTCCTGCCAGTCCTCACCGGTGGCCAGCGGTGTGCCGGTGATCGTCCACGATCCGGCATCACGTTCGGTGCGCCGCGCGATGCCGAGGTTCTTGAGCGCCAACGCGATGATGACGCTGAGGTCCTCATCGACATGCCTGGTGCCGGTCGGGGGCTCGAGCACACGCGTCGATATGCCGGGAAGCCCCGTCTCGCCCTCAGCGCCGTCAGGACCGAATAGGCTCGACTTCGCCAGCTCCGGAAGGTCCGTGCGGAACGGCGAACCGTGGAGAAAGACCGACTCCTGCACGAATGGCAGCGCCCGACGCACCTTCTCTTCGTTGAGGCCGTAATCCCGCGCAACCTTGCGGGCCTCCTCCTCGATCCGCGTCGCCAATCGCTGTGCCTTGCGGCGGGTGAGCAGCAGCGGCGACCGTTGGGTGCGGGTCTTGCCGGACAGGGTGGTGCGCACCCAGCTCGTCTCCGTGCCCCGCAGCTGGCCCGTGAAGTGTTTGAGCTCGACCAGATGCAGACGGCGCCGACCCAAGACCAGGGCATCGATCTCATGCCACTGGCCGTGGTTGTCCATGAATTCGAAGTTGGTCCACGCGCGGTACGGGGAGGCGCTCGGCATCAACCCACGGAGCAGTTCGAGACCTGCGGTTTCGTGCGTAAAGGCCGATTTCGCGACCTCGATCCAACGATCGTCCTGCGTCGCCACGTCACCGCCTACTTCTCGGGGTCTAGTCGCGGCCGAGCATTGGGTCGCGGAACTTGGGTGGACATTACCCGGCCCTTCCAAGTGAACAGGAGAGATGGAGGCAGTCGACGTCGTTGCCCACAGTTCCAAGACCAAGGCCCCTGTGTGACCTCGCCATTTAATCCACTGTTGCCAGTTTGCGCGGCGGCATACGGCACTTTTCGGACACGGTTAGCGAGGCCACACACGGCTTGCTGACTATCGAAACGGTCGAAGACTAGGCGAAGGATGCCAATTGCGGAATGTCCTACCCGGGTCCTTACTCGGTACCACGCCCGGACGATGACACCTGAAACCGCGGCGACCGCGAGCAGTAAAGGGGGCGAATGTCATTCATGTGAATGACATCGGTGCGTACGAACCTCCTGAAATAGTGATACGGAATTCTGCTGCCTCGAAGAATGGGCCACTTGGTGCGCGGGTTGATGCTCAAGAGTGTCAGCCACATGCCATAGCATCGACGATTGCGTTTTCAACCCAAACACTGACACGGGGCGGACCATCGATGACGGTGATCGATATAGACGGCGACGCTCTTGACGAGCAGTTCGACCGCCTAAAGCTAGGCATGATTCGGTACGCAAGGTCGTGGTGGATCGATGATGAGGGCGCCCGTGCCCGCTGGGAAGCGGACCCTGCGTTGTATCGCCACCTCTATGCGCAGGTTCAGGGCGGTCGGATGGTCCGGACTGCAGATGTTCACCGGACACCTGGGAAGGCCTGGCTGCATCCTCGGCCTGTGATTCACTCGGCGATCGTCAGCAAGCTTCTTCAAGGATGCGAACCGGTGGGCGATACAGATCGACCACCAGCATTTCTTCTGTTCGGCGGCCCCGGATCGGGCAAGAGCAGTTCGCTTCGACCGCTGGTATCCCGCGCTGGCACGGTTGTGCCAGTTCCACTTGACGCCGACGATGTGCGAGTTGAGCTGCCTGAATACGCCGGCGGTCCCGGCAGCGAAGTCGTCCAGGAAGAGTGTTCCTTCGTGACCTACGGCGAACTTCGCGAAACGTTCCTGTCAGGAACCCCGAACCATGCGGGAGTGTGCATCGACGTCATCGGCGATCCGCAGTACGTAGTGGATGACTGGCGGTCGCTCGACCGAGCCGGATACCGCGTCTATGCACTTGTGGCGGAATGCCCAATCGAACAGGCAGTAGAACGGATTAAACGTCGTGCGGTCCAGACTGGTCGGATAGTCGATGTCGAATTCGCCAAGACCGTCGGACATCGACCACGGAAGGCGCTTGACGCGCTCCTCCTCGCTCATGACGCCGGCGACGTCGAACTGGCTGGATGGGGCGTGTTCGATACTTCCGACTCGCAGTTCAAAGGAGCACCAACAGTCATCGACGGAGACGGAACTTTCGGTTCCGTAGGTTCCGCTGCGATGAAACTGGCATCCTAGCTGTATTCTCGGACACACACGAAGTGGAATCGGAGGGAGTCGTTATGGTGCGCACGCGCAGCCTGCCTGTCAAACCACCCGCCGTTGCCCTTGGAGAAGCACGCGAGGCGCTCCAACGTGCATTGTTGTTCGGCACTCCGGCCGAGGTGGACAACGCCGAAGCGAAGATCGAAGAGGCCCTCGCCCGGCAGGCTGACCAAGATCGCGTCGAGCACGCATCGCTCATCGAAGAGATATTGGGTCGACTTCCCGAGCCCGTCCAGATCGAGGACCCGACGATCGCGATGATCGATAGGGCAGCCACAGGTGAGATCCTTTACTCAGAGCTGGCCGACGCATGGCGGTCCGACCCCGACAGTCTTGGACTTTCTGACCGAGAACGTACGTTTGCGGAAGCGGATCCGAGACGGTTACGCGCACTAGTGTTGGCTCATCGGGCCGGGATTTCACTTGAGGAAGTCGAGAATGCAGTTGCGCGGGTCGAGGATTCGCAGCAAGAGGAGTTCGCACTCGCTGCCCGATCCGACCGCGCCTTCAATGCTTCGAGCTTGTCGGAATGGCTGACAAGTTACGCCGCTGGCCTCACCCCGAAGGGCATGAAGCGGCGTTGATCGGTTCGAAGACCGCTGCCCACCCAGATCTAGAAGGGGTCAATCGCGCTGCCCAGAGGATGGTCGAAACCCACGGCCTGGACTTTGGATTCGACATCCACGCACTGTGCAATGAGTATGCCGACGTCGACTACGTAACGATCCCGAGCGACCTCGACGCGATCCTTTTCGGATTGGTTGGCGAGCCTCGACTATCCCGGCCACACATTGCGCTGAATTCTGCGCGGATTGGAAACCCGGCAAATCTCGCAGATCATCAACGTCGTCGCCTGCGGTACACGATCGCGCACGAACTTGGACACATTGAGCTGAGTTGGCATTCGGGGTTGTCCTTCTGCAAAGAAGGCGGTGAATCGGATCCTGAACAGGAAAGTAGCGAGTTTCCGCCTTCCGAGACCGAGGCGCATCTGTTCGCGCAGCGGATCCTCGTTCCCTCTGCGCGCCTTTCGCAATTGTTGGAACTCCATTCGCAGGCTGAGATTTTAGAGGTTTTGAACGATGCGGATGTCCACTTTTCAGTTGCGCTGCGCTCGCTTGTCGAGGTCCTACCACCGGGACACATCCTGGCCGCGGTTCAGGGCACAACGGTCGAACGTTCATACCGCAGCAGTAAGACCCCGATCCCGCCTCCATCATGGAGAAGCAGCCTCAAGGCGAGCCCGCTGGACAGGCTGAGTGAGGAGCGCGTCATTGGTCGGGTTGGCGGCCGAAGAATCTACTGGTGGAACTTGCCATCTTCGGAACGGCTGGAAGACATCGGTGGTGACGTCTACGCGAAAGACATCATAAGGGGCATCCTGGACTCGCTTGACCTGGAAGCGGATGAAGTTCGGTCACTACGAGCCTCAATTGCAGGCAAGGAATCCACGATTTTCGGCTGGATTAGGTCCGGTGACCTTTGGCCGAATCCTGAAGTGATTGCCGCCCGAATCACGCAGAAGGTTGGCGCCGACCGCAAGCTCGAGCGGATTTTCGCGCATCCTGATTTCAAGGTGTACGTTTCGGCGCGCGCCGCGGAGATTGCTTCTGAGGGTTGGGACGACGCCGACTAGCTGGGTCCGCCGTCGCTAGCGAGTTGGAGCGGTTGTCTTCCGACTAAACGTGGAGTCTTCGGTGAACCTGGGGGAGGAGACTTCGGATCCCGACGTACGGATACCAGTGATGGTGCCAACGCGCCATCCCGTGCAATTTCCCTACGGAGTGCGGCACAAGGTCGACCTGCGGAGGGGATTCGGGGGGAAACTGAGCCGCGCTATCGACCCAGGAGACGGATAGCGATATGCTGATCTTGCGGAGGGCAGTAGCTCTCTGAAGTAAGCCCGGCAGCCACCCGGACGGTTGGTGAGCCGGGCTTCGCGCTGTCATAGGTGAAGTGTTTCGATCGCCTCGACTGCACTGTCGATTCGTTTACGCCACGCCCCGCCCTTGGTCCAGCTCCAAGCAATTGCGTCGGGTATCCATAGCAGGCTGTCCTCGTACGGACGCTTGTGTTCGTACCGCATCGTGGATCCGCGCAGGTGCTGAAACAGTGTTCGTCGATCGTGACTCATCGTCGAGTCGTCCCTTTCGATCACGATGAGCTCTGCGGACATTTCCTGCGCGTCGGCGGCCAACCGCACTAAGCATGCCTGCCGTGCCGCAAGTTCGGCTTTCGAGCGGCAGGTATAGATCCGTGATGTGATTCCGCTGGCACAGATCGTGTCGAGGATCTGCCGTCTCCGTGAGTCGCGTTCATCCGAAAAATGCAACCGGCGCTGGCCGGGCAGGAGCAGTCCCCGCATCAGTTTCCTGGCGTCGGCCAACTCGGGCGGGACCACGCACGCTGCCACAAGCGTGTAGCCGCCGACCTTGCTCTCATCGACAAAGATGTGCGGCCTCACGCCGTCGACTCCGGCTTGGGCCAGTCAATGTCGACGTAACCGGTCTCATGGTCGTCCCACATGGCGATCAGCTTCTCGGCGTATTGCGTCGGCGACAACGAGCCCTTCTGAATGGTGCCGAACACCTGGAAGCTGAGTGATTCTCCCGGCTGGTTCAGGTAGGGAGGAGGGCTGGTCACGGTGGTCTCCAGATCGCATCCAGAACGAATGAGATCGCGGGTGAACCACACCAGCCACTCTGTGGACGCCCACCCGTCACGGTGTGGTCCAGCCTCGAACACCGTCGTGTAGGGCTGGGCGGACATGATCTGCCAGCTGAGCATCCAACTTTCGGAAATATCCCCCTTCAGCCGGTAGTGACTGCCGGAACCGGCGATGCCTGGAAGCGCGTTGAGGCACTTGACGGGCCAGCGAAGATACGGGTCGACCTTGTCGTAGTCGACTGTTCGGTCAGCGAGGGTGGAGGGGCGGTAGTCAGGTCGGTCGGGAGAAACCTGGGCGATTGCCATGACTTCGCGTGCTCTCCGCTCGGCGGCCTCGAGGAACCCCCATTCTTCGTTCGTCAGGTCCCAGGTGTGCCGACCGTCATCCGCACGCACAACGGCTCGTGCCACCTGAACGACATCGCGAGCCTTCAGCGCGGCATCGACCTCTCGCCCTACCGCTGCCGGTAGGTCCTGCTGGAGGTACTCGACCAGCGCGGACTTCAGATAGCTGAGTTCCCGTTTCCGGTATGTCGCGGTGGCCTGCGATACCGCCTTTGGCGTGACACCGAGTTCAGCTGCGACGGACTCACCGCTGGCGCCCGGCCGAAGAGTCGCTTCATAGACAGCATGACGACGAATCGCTGCGATCTGCCCCTGGATTTGCCGGGCTTGCTCGGCCACAGCGGTGCACTCATGCGCTCGCTGAACAGGATCGGGCACTGAGCGGAGGTGGGACAAGGTGAGCTCCACATGCAGACCTGTCGCGTAGTCACTTGCCCTATCGCTCATCACAGCGCCTTCCACTCCGGGGGTGCTTTAAATCTACCCCGGGGGTAATAATTTTGCGAGCGACGCGCCCCTTCTCTAGTCGGCGGCGTAGGGCTTCGGGGGAAGTGGGCAGCTCCAGGTCAGTTGTTCGTCGCTCTGGTCTGGCTTCCTATGCCAGCGGACGACGATCGTTTCGTCGAGGTCGTCGTCGAAATCTGCGCGTGCACCGAAGAAATCAAGAGTGGCGTTGATGTCGATTCGTGCGGCCCGGACCGGCTGATTCGCTCCCACGATGGCCCGCCCGGAGACTTCGACGCCATATGCAGGCTCATCGCCAGCATTGACTATTTCGTACTTGTCGCTGGTGCGATGCCGCATCGTCCACGGCGTGCGGTATCGAGCGGCCTGGGCCTCGGCGATGTCGGCCAGGCGTGACTGTGCCCGCGCCGTTTCTTCAGCGGCAGTTACTGCGCGGGAGGCTTCGGTCGCTGCATCGACAGCTGACTTTCTGGCCCGGCGTTCGGCGCCAACTGCAACGCCGGCTGCCACCACTGCTCCTACGCCCCCGACCCATGTCGCGATATCGCCGAGATCCACGCAGGGACTGTATCGAGCACTCGGGGAAACGGATCAACCGACGTCGGTCCTGTTGCCTCCATGAAGCATGTGAGATGGGGGTGCGCCCGCCGGAGACTCGGCGAGATTCTGCCATCCACCTGACTGCACGTTCACTCAATCGGCGGGCGTTGTCCTCCGCGCATCATCGGTTTTCCCAGACATCGAACAGGAACTCGGTGATGGCGACGGCTGCGTTGAGTGCGAGGCGTGCATGCCGTCGTCCAGCAGTACTCGAAGTCGCTCGCCCGTGTCCGGTACCGGCTCGGTTTCGGAGTTCGCCGAGGCTCTGGACCGAACTCGCCAAACCGCGAAGCAGACTGTTAACGGCACGACTGGCATCGGGGTCGCCATCGACCGAGCTGCCGGCAAGGTCCAGTGCTTTGCTCACGGCTTTGAAGAGCGTCGGCAGGTCGTCGCCTCGCTTGTGGGGGACACCTCGTTCATCAAGGATCTGTACAAACACCGACTCGACGAGCTCTTTGCACGATCCGATCGCTGCCTCGGGATCAGCAGTGATGTTTGGTTCGATCCGCTTCAAATGCCGGTCGAGTGTTGTTCGGTCACCGAGTGTTGCTCCGTCGGCGCTGAGTGCAGCGGGCCGATCGCGGTGGAAACCGTCCAGATGACGCCAGCTGTATTTCTTACGTCCACTGATATCACCATCGGCAACGAGTTCGTACTTGTCGGGGGCGAGGGCCTTGTTGAGTTCAGACACCATCTCTTCTGCGACATCGCCCCGTCGTACGAGGGGATGCACTGTCCGAGTAAGGAATTGGAGAAACACCCCGTCAGGACCATGGAGGAGGTTGAATCGAGGGTCGGAGAACACCCATCCCGACGGCCAGTCGTCGTTGTTCACACAATGCTGATAGATATCACCTGATGCGGTCTTGTACCTGTAGTCATTGCTGGGGAGCTCCTCGAGATTGTATAGCGATCCGAGGAAGGAGACCTCGTCGAGCTTTCCGAGCCAGAAGTAGTCGCGCTCAAGCGTCAGGAGGTCGACTATGGCTTGTCGGGTGACGCTGGTGATCCGACGGGCTCCTGCTGACGATTCTGTGATAGGGCGTGGGGCGGCGTTCATCGGCATATCGTCGCTTAGTGCCGTGGCGACTCAACGAGCAGCCCCGTTCCCCGCTGGGACGTTGATCAGCCCGGTGTCAATGCGCGCTTCCGTGGACGTCGGCGGTGTCTTCGTCGCCATCCAACTCCACGGCCTCCCAGTTCACGGTCAGGCACACACGGATGCGCTCTCGGTGTTCAGCTCTCTGCAGAGTTGCATGTGCGGTGGCGCGGGCGAATAGCTTGACGCAAAGAGGGATGGAAAGTCCTTTTTGATGCACGGTATCCGCCTGGCTCGCTCACCTCGTTCGGTTCTGTTCCACCGCCAGTCGAGTACTGGGTGAGCTGGGCGGCGCCGGCGGTGTGGGTGGTGGTGTTCGGGTGGTGACGGTTCCGTCGCGCGCCGCCCGGCAGTTCGCCCTTGCCGTTGGTGGTGCGTTTGTGTCGATTGCGGCGCTGGTGGCGTGGTTCTTCATCTAGATGAAGTTGCTTTTCAGCCCAGACTGAACGTGCCGGGTGTTTCGGCCCTTGCAGCATCTGAGTTCGCTTGTCTTCAAGGGTAATCCGGATTGGTTGAGCGCGTCGGTGATGCGGTCGTGGATCCAGTTTCGAGGTTCTGGCAGGCGGTGTGGACCGCGGCACCGCGGCATGGGTGCGGCTGTAGACGATGTCGCGGCCTAGTTCGATGAGCCTGGTTGGTGGGGCGTGTTCGCACCACGTTGACTTGCCGCGGCGGTGGTCCGGTGATTGACGTAGAGCACCGCAGCTCTGTCTTAGAGTGTGGCTGGAGTAAACATCTTGCATGCCTCGCAGAACCCGGAAGAATGGGATGTGCAGCGAATTCGCGCTGCAATACCTGAAATGAGTTTCATGGCGCAGTTCATTATCGATGCATCTGATATTTCTACGGCGGAGGCCGAGGACCGAATCCAATATCACGCGAAGAATCACGTCGTGCTCGGTCAGACCTGCAACTGCACACGCCGGGTGAGGAAACTTATCGGCAGTGGAAGTGGTTCTTTCGGACACAATTTCACGATGCATGTAGACCTCGACACGATCTAGACAGCTCATCCAGCCACTGTTCGGGTAGCTCTCGACGCCTCGACGCCTCGACGCCTCGACGCCTCGACGCCTCGACGCCTCGGCGGTTGCGCTCGGAGCTTGGTGAGCATGCTGGTGAGCTGGACGCCGACGCCCTGCGCGGCCCGATCGCCGAGTACAGCGGCGGGGCCGCGCGCTCGGAACTCGGCCACGCCGAGGTCGTGTTCACCATCCCCGCCGAATCGGTGCGCCAGGCCACCTCGACCGCGCTGGCGGTCCTGGGGACGTACCCCTGGCCGTTGCGGTCGCTGCGAGTGCTCACCACCGCCGATTTCGACCGCCTCACCGACGCCATGGACCTCCCGCCGCTGGTGTCGGTGCAGGAGGCCGCCGACGGCCTCGGAATGACCCGCCAGGGCGTACTGAAGGCCATCAAGGGCAAGGTGCTGCCGGCCACCCGTGTCGGCGGTACCTGGGTGCTGCGCCAGTCCGTGGTGGACAACGCCCGCGCTCGCCGCGGCGCATAGCCACCGACAGCCCGGCCAGGACCCTGCGGCGCCGCACCCGCTGCCCTGGCACAGAGGCAGGCCCGCACGCTCTGCCGGATACCGCCAGCGGCTGTGCGGCGGGCAACACCGCGTAGCGACCATTTCGGCTCGGTTCTCGGTAGCCGGCGCCTGAGGGGTGAGAGGGTGCGGGTATGACATTGCGGCTGCCGACCACCCTCGCGACCGATTCGGACGCTGCGGCGGTAGCGGCGCTGACGAGGTATTACGGCCGCCCGTATCTGGGCGACGGCGCCTACGTCGGGGCGCATTTCGACTCGTGGTCGAGCACCGGTAATCGGGCCGGTGAGGCGGACCGGTTCACTGCGGACGATCTGGTTGCGGTGACGTTCTTGTCGGTGCAGGTCCCGCCGACGGCAGCGCGGGCGATCCTCGACAGCGAGGCGGAGGCGCTGAACGCCCTTCTGACGGCGGTGGGCCCGGATCGGGACCTGGTTCGACGAACCGGACCCGCCGACCCCGGGGTGGCCCGCGTGGGACCTGGAAACGGCCCTGTGGGCGCTGCCGGGGATCGGCCAGACGAAGGCAACGAAGTTGATCGCCCGCAAACGTCCCCGGCTGTATCCGATCTGGGATTCGGTGGTGAGCCAGGTCCTGGGCACGGAGCGGTCGCATTTGAACCCGGTCCGGGAGGCCCTGCGCGCCGACGGCGGCGCGTTGCATCACCGGTTGCTGTCGCTCCGGGAGGAAGCCGGCCTCCCCGAAGAGATTTCCGCGCTCCGCGTGTTCGATGTGATCGCGTGGATGGATGGCAAGAACCGGGGACTCGACGATCACATTGATTTGGAAAATTGACTCAATAATCTCGCTGCGTACACGTGATCCTCCGCGGACGCGTATGTGACTCGACGATCTGATGCGAACCCGGCCTTCTACGGTGTCTGCATCGTGTAGCAGGGTATCTGAGCTGCATCGCACCGTGTCTCAGTATCAGGTCTGAAACGCGAATTGACCCGCCTAAAGCCTGCGTGCTCAGTCCGGCCAATCGTGCGATCGTTGTGCCATGACAACGAACACAGACGAGGCCGCGCTGCCGCAAGTGACGGACCCCGCCGAACTCGCCGACCCTGCCAATGAAGCCACTGAAGCGACCCCGGAATCGACCCGAGCGAAGATGGTCCGGTTCGAGGCCCGTGGCTTCACCCCAATCCGCCATACGTTCGTTCAGCAGCCCCTCTCCTCCAAAGTGCGGAAGGCGAAGCTCGGTGAGATCGTCACTGCACGTCAGGGGCGCGAACTGAATGCATTCGTCCTTCTCCTGGTCAACCACGCACAGCTCGCCAAACAAGACCAGCCGTGGCCGGCAGGCGTCTGGGCGCGGGCTTTGTCCTCGAGTGCGGACGATCCGCTGCCGAACTCGGCAGTCAGCCGAATCTGGAAGAACCTGGAGGACCTCGACCTCATCGAGCGCTCCAGGAAGTGGCGACGAGCGCATGTGTTGCCGAGGGACGAATCCGGCAAGCGGAAGTACGTCCGGCCTCGCCCCGATACGGCCCCGAAGGAGAAGAAGCCACAGGAGATCTACTTCATTCTGCCGTCAGCCTTTTGGCTTGATGGCTGGCACGAGAAACTGTCCCTCCCCGGTCGTGCGTTGCTTCTGATCCTGCTTCACGAGACGAGTGGGCGAGACGAGACCTATCTGCCGTACGAGGAGGCGGACAACTGGTATGGGATCTCGGCGAAGACCGCGCAGAGGGGGATACACGAGTTGATGGACTACAAGTTGATCACCGTTCGACCGCAACGGGTCGCAGCGGAGTTCTCGGCTACCGGCTGGGCTGAGCGACGATACTTCACGCTGACCGGGCCGTTCAGTCGTGCTGCGCGTGCGGAACTTCAGGCCAGGACTGCGCGCGAATCCGCGGCGCGATCGAGCAAGGGGGAGGGCAGTGAGTAAACGAAAACCATCTCGAGACGAGCCACATCTCGATCTGGAGATCGTCGGCTCCATCAAGCGGACGTTCTGCGCGGCCGTGTTGCTCTACTTCTACGCATCGAGAGACGCTCCCAAACGTCGGCACCTAGTTTCGACGGTAGTGGTGGCGACAGCAGCAGTCGTAATCCTCCGGGATCCGGATCTGGCGCTCCGCTTACTCGCGAAGCAGTGAGATCTAGCGCAAGGAAACGAACACCTGGCTCCCCACACGGCCAGGGTGCCGTAGTTGTTGAGTAGCGGGCGTTCTGCCTGGGGTTTCCGATCTTCGGAGGTGTCTCGGGGGGCGGCGGAGCGGGCATAGGGACAG
>NZ_JBHXWI010000083.1:0-33875 GCF_042671975.1 Rhodococcus sp. NPDC127593
ACAGCCGCCGCTGAAACTCCGTCAAATGCGGGCGCATCACGGCATACCGCCGCGCCACCGAGTCCGCCACATCCGTCATAGCTCAACGGTAACGCTCGAAACCAGCTAAAGCGACATTATTTTGTCACAGGCCCTAACCCGCTGTGACGACTGCCGAAATCCGGAGTGAGCACACCACCAAAGCCCTGATCGGTGCGCGAGCAAGGTGACCGGTTCTCCTCTCCGCAACCGCCGACTGTCCAGTCGGCGGGCGGAAAGGTCGTCGAAGCCTTCTTTTGCCACATTCGGGAATTTCACTCCGGCCCGGTGTCTGCCATGGCCTCCTATTGGGACATCACGTCATCAGAGACACCGCTCCACCCGGTGATCGGGGGATAAGCGTTCGGATCGCAGATGATCTCCACCAGGGTGGGTTTGCCGGATGCGACCGCCTTCGCCAGCGCGTCACCGACCTCGTGGGCGTCGGTGACGCGAATACCGTCTGCACCGCATGCCATCGCGATGGCGGCGTGGTCCACCGTGGCGAAGTTGACGGCGCCGGTGTACTCACCGAACTGCACCAACTCCACGTGCTTTTGGAACCCGAGGATGCCGTTGTTCAGTAACACGACAACCACGGGAAGGTTCTCTCGCACTGCGGTCTCGAACTCTGACCACACATGCCCGAATCCGCCGTCGCCGGTGAGGCAGAGGACGGTTGCATCAGGGCGAGCGGCCTTGGCTCCGAGTGCCAACGGCATGCCCCAGCCGAGGCCGGCGAGTCCACGAGGGGAGAGGAATCGCTGTCCCGGGCGGCGGGAGCGAAGGTAGTTTCCCATCCAGATGCTGGAATAGCTCGCGTCCGCGGTCACAATGGTTTCGCCATCTTCGAGCAACTTGTTGATCTCGTGGGCGACGAGCTCTGGGCGTACCAGGCCTGCGGCGGGGGTGACGAGCTCGTTTACTGCGTTCTTGTGATGGATGCGGGCTTCGGCAATCTGCTGACGAACCGACGCCTCGCCGGCCTGCCGCTTGCCGAGATCTCGGTCCTCGAGTGCTTCGAGGAGGTCGGTAAGGGCGAGTCGCGCGTCTCCGACGACGCGGATCGCCTCGTAGTTCCGGCCTACCTCATTCGAGTCGACATCGATGTGGACGAGCTGGGTGCCCTCGGAGATCAAACTCCACGCATCGGTCCCGTTCTCGTTGGTACGGGTGCCGACGAGGACGATGAGGTCGGCGTCGGTAACCATGGAGCGCAGGTGATGGGTGGCTCCGGTCGGGCCCATGTAATTTCCGACGACTCCCACCGACAGCGGATGCCGTTCGTCCACAGATCCCTTGCCCATGTTCGTCGTCGCGACCGGCAAGGATGCACGTTCTTGCAGTGCCGCGAGAGTAGTCGCGGCGCCGGACAAATGCACCCCGCCGCCCGCGACGATGAGTGGGCGTTCGGCGGCTGCGATCGCGTCGGCCGCCTCGTCGATCCTGTCCGCCGCGGGGCGGACCGGATCGAGGGGGAACCGTCCAAGGACTGCCGTGCGGTGGCCGGCGTCGATGGCCGTCTCGAGCAGAACGTCTCGGGGCAACATGAGAACTGCCGGGCCTGGCCGTCCCGATGTTGCAGCAGTGATCGCCATGTCCACGTAATCATCTACGCGGGCCGGATCATCGAGGACCCGCAGCCACTTGGAGCACGAGCGGAAGAGGGCGGTGTGGTCGAATTCCTGGAAGGCGTTACGGTCGCGGTTGCCGCGAGGAACGTCCTGTACAAGCGCGAGAACCGGAACAGATGCCTTCGTCGCCTCGGCCAAGGGTGGGACGAGCAGCGTGGCCGCGGGGCCATTCTGTGCCGCTACCACCGAGATTGTGTTGGAAATGCGCGCGTATCCATCCGCCATTGTGCCAGCGGCGTTTTCGGTTCGGTAGGCGAGCTGTCGGATCCCGAATTTCGGGGCGGCCAGCATCAGCGCTGACGGTAGACTCTGGCCGAAGATGACGGTGACGCCGTGCCTCTGCAGGGCGGCCGCCACAGCTTCTGCGACCGTGAGTGAAGGTCGGGGAGGTTGCTCAGACACGTGGTTGCCCTTCGTCAAAGTTGTCCGGCGTGTTGCCTGCACTCAGCGTGCGGCAGGATTCCCCGCGGCGTCCAATAGGACTCTTTGCGATCGCGAGAAGCAATGTTTATCGTCGTGGTGTGAATCTCCGGCGGCTCGAGTACTTTGTCGTCCTGGCGAGGGAGCTGCATTTCGGGCGCGCCGCCGAACGTCTGCACCTGGCTCAGCCGGGACTGTCCCAGCAGATCAAGGTATTCGAGAAAGAGTGCGGCGTACAGCTGTTCGAGCGAAGCTCACACGGTGTACGGCTGACCGAGGCCGGGCGGGTACTGCTCGAAGAGGGGCCGGCCATCCTCAGCCAGGTCGAGCGCACCCTCGACCGGGTACGAGCGGCCGGACAAGGCCACACCGGCTCGTTGCGGGCCGTCCTGACCCGGTCGGTGGCGTTCGGGCTGCCCGACACGATCGTCACGGTCTTCCGAGAACGCCATCCCGCCGTCGAAGTCACCACCGATGTCGCTTGGACAGCTCGAAACGTGGACATGCTCCGCGCCGGTGAAGTGGACGCAGCCTTCGTCCGACTCCCTCTTCTCGACGCTTCCGACCTGGGAATACTGGTGCTGGGCGACACCGAGGCGGTGGTGGCGTGCCCCGCCGATCACCCCTTGGCGGCGAAGCACCGAATCGAGCGCGACGACCTGCGCGACCAAACACTCATCAGTTGGCCGCGAGCACAAGCACCCGGATACTTCGACGAAATGCACCGCGTCATCTTCGGCGGCACGCCTCCATCGAAGGTTCTGTGGGAGCCGGACCCCGAACACCTGCTCGCCGCCGTCGACTCCGGCCGCGGAGTGTCCGTGGTCGACAGCGAGCGGGCATCGACCCTGCGATCGGATCGCGTGGTGATCCGCAAATTCGCCTCGCCGATACCGAGGTTCGAATTCGGTGTGGCGTGGAATGCACGCAGGGAAGAACCGGTGCTGTCCGCCTTCCTCCATGTGTGCCGGGAGCTGTCGGGCAGCGGCGATCACTAACGCTTATCGCCGAGCCTGAGAGTTGTATTGGACGCAGATCTTCACGGCGTGATGCCCTTGGTGCATGGAATTCAGCGATTGCAGCGGAGGTCTCGCGTCATGAAGGTACTGGTCATGGGGGGTACCCGATTCGTCGGAGTCCTCGCTGTACAGCGGTTGCTCGACGCCGGACACGAGGTGACGGTGTTCCACCGCGGAAGCCGTCAACCCGACTGGACCGGAAACGTGCGCTCGGTCCTCGGAGACCGCAACAACCCCGCAGACCTGGCCCGCTTGGCAGAGGGCCGCTTCGACACCGTGCTGGATCTTTCCGCCTACACCGGCGACCAGACGGCATCTCTGCTCGCAGCCCTTCCGGATGTCGGACGCTGGGTGCACTGCTCCACCGTCAATGTGGTGCGGCCGAGCCCAGTTCTGCCGTGGCCGGAGGAGATCGATTACGGCCCGCACCCCCTGTGGGGGAACTACGCGATCGACAAGATCGCCTGCGAGCGCGCCATCCAGAACGCACGTGCAGATGCACATTCGGTCATCATTCGCCTACCTCTGGTCTTGGGACCACTGAACTTCATCCCCCGCGAAGAATTCGTCCTCAACCGCATCCTCGACGGCGCCCAGATCCTGCTGCCCGGGGACGGGCAGGCGGTGCACCAATACATCTACCGAGACCACGCAGCCGAGGCTCTCGCCCGCGCTGTCGACCTGCCGGGAGAAGGATTCGACGTCTACAACGTCGCCTCCAAGAGGTGCAACACCTCGCTCGAAGGATTTGTCGACGTCTGCGCCGAAATCCTGGGTCGCCCGGCGGACACCCGCACCGTCGGCGGCGGACCGACCGGAGAAGGCCGAGCCACCTTCAACAACGCCGACTGCGTGTTCCCGTTCAGCAACGAGAACACAATCTTGGCGATCGACAAGGCGGAGCGGGCGGGTCTGGTGTCACCGTTGATGGACATCCGGGAGATGATCGCCGCCGCATACGACGCCCTCCTCGCGCACCCCGAGCGCCGGCAATGGACACGCACCGACGCTGAACAGCGCGTCCTCGCGCGACTGGACACGGTGGAGGCCAGATCGTGACAGCGCTCGGACCCACCCGGGCTTGCGAGGTCGGCGGGCACACGCTCAACGTCGTCGACGCCGGCGCCGGACATGCAATCGTGCTGCTGCACGGGGCGGCGCCCGGAGCCTCCGCGGCAGGTACCTGGACTGCCCTCGCGCCCTTGCTCGCACGACCGCACCGGGTCATCGCGCCCGACTTCCTCGGCTTCGGCGGCTCGGACAAACCACTCGGTCAGCCCTACGGAGTCGATCTGTGGACGCGGCAGACACTGGCGCTCGCCGACACACTGGGCCTGGAGCAGTTCAGCGTTGTCGGGAACTCGCTCGGTGGCCGCGTAGCCCTCCAGCTCGCGCTGGATGCGCCGGAGCGGGTCGACCGGCTGGTGGTGATGAGCACCCGGGTCGCACCCTCCAAATCGCCGGCGCAGAAGTTACTCCGGGACTATCGGCCTGACCGCGACTTGATGCGAGAGGTGTTGCGCGAGTGCTTCGCCCACGATGCCGCTACTGTCACCGACCGGCTCGTCGAGGCGCGCTACGCACTCAGCGCCCAACCGGGTGCGCATGAGGCGATCCAGACCTTCTTCGGCGCCGGCGCATCGGCACCGGAGGAGTTCGAGCGTGAAGTGTCCGCCCTCCGACATCAGACGCTGGTACTGCACGGTCGACACGACAAGGTTGTGCCCGTGTCGAACGGCATCCGCCTAGCCGAGTTGATGCCCCACGCTGAACTGCACGTCTTCGCTGACGCCGGCCACTGGTTCCCCGCCGAGCGGGCCCCGGCGTTCCACTCCCTGGTCACCGACTTCTTCTCGGGAACACCCGCCCACACGGAAGCGGTCGACACCGCCCGGCTGAACTAGGACGAGCGCCGCCGCCAACTGCCTCTCCGGCAAGTTACATCTCACGCACAGGAGTCCACCATGGAACTCGACGCCCGCAGTACCGCCATCATCGCCATCCATTGCCAAGGCGATGTGGTCGGCCCCACCGGAGCCCTTGCCGGACTGTTCTCGCAACAGATCCGGGAACGAAACGTGATCAATCGAATCGGCACCGTGCTCGACGGCGGACGTCGGGCTGGATGCACCGTCGTTTACACCCGCATCGCCTTCCGGTCCGACTACTCCGACCTGATTGCCAATTCCCCCATCCTGACGGAGATTCCCAAGCTGGGATGCATGCAGGACGGAACATCGTCGACCGAGATCATCACCGCACTCGAACCAGATCCCACCGACATCCTCATCACTCACAAACGCGTCGGCGGATTCACCGACGAGTTGCACTCGGTGTTCACCGCACGGGGAATCACCACAGTGCTGTTCAGCGGCGTCGCGACCAATGTCTCGGTCGAAAGCACCGCCCGAGCGGCCACCGACCTCGGCTACCGAGTGGGCATCATCGACGACGCCTGCTCGGCGGCCACACCCGAAGCGCATACCGCCGCTGTCGCGTCCCTGAGCGTGCTCGCCACCATCACCTCCGTCGGCGAGGTCACTCGATCGCTGACCGTGCTCGCCCGGCGCTGACGCGTCACCCCACATTGAGCTACCGCCACGGCGGTCCCAGGAACTCCAGGAGTAAGCCATGACAACATTGAAGTCGGGTGCCCGTCTCGCCGGCGTTGCCCTCTCCCACAGTCCGCAGATGCTGGCCGACACCGAGCACACGCAGGGCCTCCAGTTTCGTGCCGCGATCGCCGCCGCGGCACGCGCGACGCAAGCCTACGACCCCACCCTGGTCGTCTACTTCGGGCCCGATCACATGCGGGCGTTGGCCGGAATCGCGCCGGCTTTCACCACCGTCGAACGGGCCTCGGGCTACGGCGACTGGAACACCGCCAGCAGTCGCTACGACATTCCCTCGCAACTGGTTCGGGATTACGTCCAGCACTCGACAGCCCGCGGCGTCGAGGTTGCGTTCGCTCATGAGCTCAAGCTCGACCACGGCTTCAGCCAGTCGACCACTGATCTGTTCGGACGGCTCGACGCAGTCCCGATGCTCCCCGTCATCATCAACTGCATCGATCGCCCCTTGGCCGCCATGTCGCGGGTCGTCGAACTCGGACGACTCACCCGCGAGTTCCTCGACACCGCCACCTCTGCGGACGACCGCGTGCTCGTGATCGGCTCCGGCGGACTCTCGCACTCCCCGCCCTCCCTCATTCCTGGGGCCGACAAGCTCCCCGAAGCGGAACGCCAGGCGCTGATCACGAACAATGTGGCCAAAGCTATCGACGCCATCCGGCCCGAGTGGGACAAGCACATGTTGTCTCTGCTCGCCGACGGCGACCTCGACGCCATCTCCCGGCTGACGCACGACGACATCCAGGCGGCCGGCACGGGTGCACACGAAGTGCGCACCTGGGTCGCTGTCGCTGCCACCGTAGGCCAGCCGCTCGCCACCGTGGGATACGAAACGGTCCCCGAGTGGATCACCGGCATGGGCATCGTGGCGGACCAGGAACTGGCAGTCGGGGCGAGCGTGGTGGCACAGTGACCGATACCGCCACGACCCGAGTTCCCGCAACCACCACCGACATGACGAACGCCACGATCAGTGCGGCGGCGGAGGCCATGTCGGTGTGGTCCTCGACGTCCCGGGCAGAACGATCGACGATCCTGCGCAGCCTCGCCAGCGAACTCGCGGCATCGTCCGATGACCTCGTCCCGATCACCGACGCCGAAACCGGTCTCGGCACCGGACGGTTGGTCGGTGAACTCGCCCGCACCGTGCACCAGTTGCGTATGTTCGCCGACGTTGTCGACGAAGGCGCCTATCTCGAGGTGACAATCGACCACGCCGATCCGGCTGCACCAGTCCCCATTGCCGGCGACGTCCGTCGATGGCTGGTTCCGCTCGGGCCGGTCGCGGTGTACTCC
The DNA here is from genome assembly GCF_042671975.1 of Rhodococcus sp. NPDC127593. NCBI lineage: Bacteria > Bacillati > Actinomycetota > Actinomycetes > Mycobacteriales > Nocardiaceae > Rhodococcus > Rhodococcus sp. NPDC127593. Next base: position 7,018 of record NZ_JBHXWI010000083.1, read on the forward strand.
GCAAGCAATTTTCCCCTGGCCTTCTCCGTCCTCGGCGGCGACACTGCCTCCGCCCTGGCCGCCGGATGTACGGTCGTCGTCAAGGCGCACCAGGGCCATCCCCGGACATCGGAACTCGTGCACGAGATCGCGGCTCGCGTATTCCGGGAAGCCGGAATGCCCGAGGGAGTGCTCGGACTCGTCCACGGACGCGACGCCGGCCGCACACTGATCTGCCACCCCGAAATCTCCGCCGCAGGTTTCACCGGCTCGGTCAGCGGGGGACGAGCCCTGGCCGACCTCGCACACGACCGCCCCCACCCGATTCCCTTCTTCGGTGAACTCGGCAGCCAGAACACGCTCGTCATCTCACCCGGTGCCGCCGCAACACGTGGCGCCGACATCGCCGAGGGGCTGGCAGCGTCAGTACTCCTCGGCAGCGGTCAGTTCTGCACCAAACCAGGACTGGTACTTCTGCCGAACTCCGCCTCGGGTCAGCGGATCCTCGAGCACCTCGCCGACAGCATCCGGACCGCATCCGTATCTCGACTACTCACTACCGACATACAGGACGGCTTCATCTCCGGCAGTAAGGAACTCGAAGCCTCCGCCGGTATCAGCCTCGTCGCCCGCGGCGACAGCGCCGCCGTCGACGGGCTCGCGCCCGCGCTGTGGGAGTGCGCACCCGAGCACCTCGACGGAGTCGCTCTCGAAGAATGTTTCGGACCGACCGCAGTTGTCGTCCGGTACGGAGACGAGGACGAACTTCTCGGGCTGGTACGAAAGGTTCGACCCGCGCTGACGGCGAGCTTCCACACCGAGACCAGTGAACAGTCACTATCGAAGGCGCTTCTCGAGACGCTGACGCCGAAAGCCGGCCGCGTCGTTGCGAACCAGTACCCCACGGGCGTTGCCGTCACCTGGAGCATGCACCACGGTGGCCCCTCCCCGTCGACCACCGACTCCCAGCACACCTCCGTGGGCGCCACAGCGATCCGCCGGTTCCTGCGTCCCGTTGCGTTCCAGAATGTCGACCCCGCATTACTGCCGGACGAATTGCAGGACACGACCGAACTCACGGTCCCCCGCCGGGTCGACGGAGTGCTGATCTCCTGACCTGCGCATCCCCCGACGCTCAGCATCACCCCGCGATCCCGGGCGATGCGCACTATCGGCTTCATTGCCCACCAACCACCACCTTCACACCCTCACCGCGGAATCGGTACGGTCCCGCGCTCCGAAACGGGAGCAACATGACACAATCCTCAACACCGTCGATCCCGGTGACCCGTAAGGCAACGTCGCCGCTGCGGGTGGCGATGGCGAGCTTTATCGGTACCACGGTCGAGTACTACGACTTCTTCATCTACGGCACCGCTGCAGCGCTGGTGTTCCCGAAGTTGTTTTTCCCGGACGTCTCCTCGGCGATGGGGATCCTGTTGTCATTCGCGACGTTCGGCGTCGGGTTCTTGGCACGTCCTCTCGGCGGGGTCGTGTTCGGGCATTTCGGCGACCGGGTCGGCCGGAAGAAGATGTTGGTGATTTCCCTGGTCGGCATGGGCTCGGCCACCATGCTGATGGGAATGCTGCCCGGCTACGCGCAGATTGGGATCGCCGCCCCAATCCTGCTGACCATGCTGCGCCTGGTGCAAGGCTTCGCTGTCGGCGGGGAATGGGGCGGCGCCACGTTGATGGCCGTCGAGCACGCCCCGCAGGCCAAGAAGGGATTCTTCGGATCGTTCTCCCAGATGGGTGCGCCCGCCGGCACGAGCGTCGCCACCCTCGCGTTCCTCGCGGTCTCCCAACTGCCGGACGAACAGTTCCTCTCCTGGGGTTGGCGGCTGCCATTCCTGTTCAGCGCCGTCCTGATCATCATCGGGCTGTTCATCCGACTCTCCCTCGACGAGAGCCCCGACTTCGCTGCCGTTCGCAAGCGTAATGCTGTTGTGCGCGTGCCCGTTCTCGCCGCAATCAGCAGGCACTGGCGCGAGATACTTCTGGTCGCAGGAACCTATCTGAGCCAGGGTGTATTCGCCTATATCTGCAGCGCGTATCTGATCTCGTACGGTACGACGGTGGCGGGGATCAGTCGGACGTTCGCCCTCGCCGGGGTATTCGTCGCCGGAGTCGTGGCCGTGATCTTGTACCCGATCTTCGGCGCTCTCTCCGATACGTTCGGCCGTAAGACGATGTACCTGCTCGGGGCAGTAGCGATGGGTGTGGTGATCGCGCCTGCTTTTGCGCTGATCAACACCGGGAATCCGTGGTTGTTCATGGCCGCGCTGGTGTTGGTCTTCGGGATCGCGATGGCACCGGCGGCCGGGGTCACCGGATCACTGTTCACGATGATCTTCGACGCGGACGTGCGCTACAGCGGCGTGTCGGTCGGCTACACCCTCTCCCAGGTGGCGGGCTCAGCGTTCGCACCGACGATCGCGACCGCCCTGTACGCCTCGACCAAGTCCAGCGACGCGATCGTCGTCTACCTGCTGATCGTCTCAGCGATCTCCGTCGTTTCGGTGATCCTGCTCCCCGGCGGCTGGGGCAGGAGAGGCGCCGCGCAACAGCTTGTGAACGACCGAGCCATCAGTCCCGCCCCTTCGCCGGCCACCGTTGAGGCTGTGCACTAGTGCGCAGCCTGCAGTGGGCGTCAGGTCAGGGATCGACCCGACGACCGCAGAATGGCAATTCTGAGGGCTCCGATCCAGGCAGCCGCACTTGTGAACGTCCGTGTCGGACGGGCGGCGCGCGGAGTCACCGATGTGAGAGGGATGGCTATGGACGAGATCTTGGCGCGAGCCGGCATCTTCCAGGGTGTTGATTCGAGGGCCGCGACCGCATTGACGGCCCAACTCGCACCGGTCGACTTCCCCAGAGGGCACGTCATTTTCAACGAAGGCGACCCAGGCCACGAGCTCTATATCATTGTCGAGGGCAAGGTGAAGGTTGGCCGCCGGACGCCGGATGGTCGGGAGAACCTGCTGGCAATCCTGGGTCCATCCGACATGTTCGGCGAGCTGACGATCTTCGATCCCGGGCCCCGCACCTCCACCGCGACCGCCCTCACCCCGGTGCGGGCGGTACGGATGGGTCGGGATGCGCTCGGGGATTGGGTCCGTCAGCGTCCCGAGATCACCGATCAGTTGCTTCGTGTGCTGGCTCGCAGATTGCGACGCACCAATGACAACTATTCCGACCTCATCTTCACCGACGTTCCCGGTCGTGTCGCGAAGGCACTGCTGCAGCTCGCGCAACGATTCGGGGAACAGGACAGAGGTTGTCTGCGGGTCACCCACGACCTCAAACAGCACGAGATCGCCCAACTCGTCGGTGCATCCCGCGAAACCGTCAACAAGGCGCTCTCCGAGTTCGCGCAACGCGGATGGCTGAGACTGGAAGGCAAGACCGTCGTGATCTCCGACGCCGAACGATTGGCGCGCAGGGCTCGTTGACCGCGCACCGATTCGGTCTGCCGGCATCGTTGCATTGGACCAGGCAACGATGTCGTCAAATCACCGACTCGAGGAAGTCGACCCAGTGAATGCAGGCACACCACGCCGAAGGCGTAGCGCGCCCGTTGACGCAGTCGTCGCACGGTTTGTCATCCTGAGCTGCGGCTACGTAACCGTCGGTCGATTTGTATTCGACGCAGCGTGGGAAACATCGGTCATCGGTGGAGTGGCGACCGCCGCGGTTGTTGTCGCCATGATGTCGATCGGCCTCCGCCGGAGAGCGCGCTGATCTCCCAAGGCCATTGACGTCGCCCTCCAGATTGTCGCAACACGCATGACGGAATGTGGATCGGTAGCGCCGGTCGGGAACAATCCAATCACGGTGGCATCAGTGGATGGGCTGCGCCCATAAGGCGGCTGGATTCTCTGGCGTGGGAACCACTTAGGAAGACATTCCGGCGTTCGCCATCGTGCGCTCGCCGAGGAGCACTACGAAATAGCGCAGTTGGCCATGGCCGATATGCAACGGTTATCGACAGTCCGCCAATGGTTATTGGACGAAGTGAGGTCCACATCACACAATGCCAATTGCACTGATCACCGGATCCCGGTTCACAGGGCCACAGCTCGCTCACGCAGCTGTCCGTGCTCACCACCACCACCACACGTAACGAGTCGTCATCGACTCAACGCCAGAGGAGTACAGAGATGAGTTACATGCACGCCGCTCGGTTGCACGAGGTCGGACAGCCCTTCCAGATCGATCAAGTTGCCATCCCCGAGCCCGAACCGCGCGATGTCCTCGTAGAAGTCAAGGCCTGCAACGTGATTCCGAACCTACGAAACGTCGTGACGTCGTGGCCGGAATGGTTCCCCTACCTCCCACTTCCCGAGCTGCCGGCGATCTTCGGGCTCGACGCTGCGGGAGTGGTGGCCCAAGTGGGTTCCCAGGTCCGCAACGTGAAGATCGGGGAGCGGGTATACGTCAACCCGGGGCGTCACTCCGGAGACTCCTATGCGTCGAGAGGCGGCGACCCGCTCAACGATCCCAGCTTCACCTTTCAGGGCTATTTCGGATTCGGCCCCGACTCGCACGAGATCTACGAGGACTATCCCCACGGCGGGTTCTGCCAGTACATGAAAACGCCCGCCGAAGGATTGGTTACCTTGCCAGACTCCGTCTCATTCGAGCAGGCATGCCGGTTCGGATACCTGGGTACCGCGTACTCCGCACTGCGCAAGAGTGGCGTACGTGCGGGCACGTCGGTCCTGATCAACGGTGGTACCGGAACCCTGGGTGTGGGTGCGGTTCTGAATGCTCTCGCGATGGGTGCCAGTCGGGTTCTGGTGATGGCTCGAAATCGTGGCCTTCTCGAAAAGGTCCGGCAGCTGGATCCCCAGCGCGTCCGCGTCCTCGCCCACGGGGACCGTGACGTGCCCGAATGGGTTCGCGAGCACACCGACGGTCTCGGGGCTGACGCCTTCGTCGACGCGGTGGGACCCGGTGCTCCGCATGAGATCACAGTGTCGGGTATCGACTCTCTGCGTCGTGGGGGCCGCATGGTAGATATCGGCGGCATGTCGGAGGAGTTGCCGTTGAACATGTTCAAGCTGATGTGTTTTCAGATCAGTGTCATCGGGTCCAATTGGTTCAGTGTCGCCGAGGGGCAGGAGATGGCGCGGATGGCTGAAGCCGGCACGCTGGACCTTTCGGTGTTCGAACACGAGGTATATCCGCTATCGGAAGTGAACGAGGCACTGGCCGCGGTGGAGAGTCGAAATGGCGGATTCACCAATGTGGTTGTCAACCCCGCCACAGAGAGTGCGGCCACCACCATGCGCGCTCACTACAGCGTGTCCGCTGCGGACGACTGAGGGCAGTTCATGACGCGACGCCCGTCATACGACACCACCGCTTTCCGGCAACTCCCTACCGGTGACGCCAAATAGGGCGGTCACCGCCAACGGCAGGTATCGCCGTCCGCTTACGTCGATACCGCTGGCACATTTCGTCATCGGGAAAGGAAGGGGCGAATCCGCACGCCCGTGCGATCGGGTAGAGGGCGTGGCGTGCGGATTCGCCTGACGGGGGCCACATCCTCGGATGCGGCGGTCGAGCCGGTGTCAGAAGGCGGTGTGAGGAAGCTCGACGAGGTCGCTGCTGGTGTGTTGCATGCTGACCAGTTCTGCCGGGATGGTCGCGATCACGTGGCGGGCGAACCACCGCCCGGTGGCGGCCTTGCCCAGGTAGAAGTCCCGGTCGGCCGGCGTGGCCGTGGTGATGCGTTCCTCGGCGATCTGGGCACTGCGCAGTAGTAGCCAGCCGCAGACGAGATTGCCGATTTGCAGGAGCAGCCGGGTGGTGTCCTGGGCGGCGAGGGGCCGCCGATCCTTGTGATCGGTTGTGCCCCAACGGTCGGTCAGCAGGGTGCACATGTCTCGGACCGCGTCGATCCCGGCGCGTAGCAGGGCCCGTTCGGTGGCGAACGTGTCGTTGCCGTCGTCGGCGGTCTTGTCCATGTCGACAAGGAGCCGTTCGAGGGCGGCGCCTCGGTCGCGGACGATCTTGCGGCTGAACAGATCCAACCCTTGGATGCCGGTGGTGCCTTCGTAGAGGGTGTCGACCTTGGTGTCGCGGACGTACTGTTCGAGGGGGTAGTCCTCGAGGTACCCGGATCCGCCGAAGGTCTGCAGGCTCTCCTGGCCGAGGATCCGCCAGGCGGTCTCGGAACAGAATCCCTTGATCACCGGCAGCAGCAGTTGATGGCAGGCGTCGGCTTCGGTGTCGAGCGTGCCCTGTTCGCGGGAGATTTCGATGCGGTCCTGCTGGGACGCGGCATAGAGGATCAGTGCCCGCATGCCTTCGGCGTAGGCCTTCTGCGTCATCAGGGACCGACGCACGTCGGGGTGGTCGATGATCGGGACGGCGCCGGGGGCGGTGTCGGTGCGCACCAGGGGTTGGCCCTGGACCCGGTTGAGGGCGTACTCGCGGGCGTTGAGGTAGCCGGTGGAGAGGGTGGCCATCGCCTTGACCCCGACGAGCATCCGGACGTGTTTGATGATCTCGAACATCTGCTGGATTCCCGCGTGCCGGTCGCCGAGCAGCGAGCCCACCGCGGGGTGTTCGCCGCCGAAGGTGACCTCGCAGGTGGGGCTGCCGGTGATGCCGAGTTTGTGTTCGAGGCCGGTGGCGTAAACGCCGTTGCGTTCGCCGAGTTCACCGGTTTTCGGGTCGAAGTGGAACTTCGGGACCACGAACAGGGACAGTCCCGCGGTGCCGGGTCCGCCGGCGCCGTCCACGCCGACGGGTCGTGCCAGCACCATGTGCACGATGTTGTCGGTCAGGTCGTGATCGCCGTAGGTGATGAACCGCTTGACGCCCTCGAGGTGCCAGGTTCCGTCCGGTTGGGGGATCGCCCGGGTGCGTGCGGCTCCGACATCGGAGCCGGCGTCGGGCTCGGTGAGCATCATGGTGACCATCCACTGGTGCTCGGTGATCAGTTCCGCCAGATGCCGCTGAGATTCGGTGCCCTTCTGGTGCAGGAGTCGGACCACCTGCGGAATGACGTTGAGTCCCTGGGGGATCGCCGCGTTCGCGCCGAGCATCAGCTCGGTGACGCACCAGCGCAGGGTGGGTGGGACGGCTTGCCCGGACAGCTCCTCGGGCAGGTCGAGGTCGAGCCAGCCGGAGGAGAGGTAGCCGGAGGCCGAGGCGCGGTAGTCCTGCGGCAGACGGACGCTGTGGGTGGCGGGGTCGAAGGTGACGGCCGCGCGGTCGACGTCGCTGAAGGAGAGTGCCAGCTTGTTGGTGGCGTACCGCTCCGCCTCGTCGAGCACGGTGTCGGCGGCGTCGCGGGTGAAGTCCGCGAATGGTGCCGAACCGTAGACGTCGTCGCGTCCGAGCAGTTCGAACAGATCGAACCTGATGTCCCTCAGGTTGCTGCGGTAGTGGCTCATCGGGGTCCCTCTCAACTGCTGATGTGTATCAGCATCACTGATACAGGTATATCAGGTGTTCTGATATAAGGTCAATGGTGGATGTGTCCGCCGCCGGTGCTCGGCGAGCACGGGATGGATCGGGCGGACGGGCCGGTGACGGCACGCATCAGGCGCGTCGACCGGTTGTGCATCGACGGTTGCGGTCCGATCAGGGCGCGGCCGGGGCGAGAACGATGTCGAACCGCGTCCGCGACCAGGAGCGATCGCCCAGGTCTCGGCCGTCCGGGGTCGGTGTTCCCACCGGCTGTTCGGTGAAGTCCTTGATCAGTGACTCCTTGACGCCGAACACGCTGTCCGAGTGCAGGAGTGCGTCCCCGCGGACGAAGATGTGGGTGACCAGGGTGCGGTGCCGAGCGGCGGTGACCATGAAGTGCAGGTGGCTGGCGCGCATCGGGGAGCGGCCGGCGGCGGCGAGCATGGCGCCGACCGGACCGTCGTGGGGGATGGGATACGGGGTCGGGGTCAGACCCCAGAATGAGTACCGGCCCCATTCGTCGGTGAACAGGTGGGCGCGGCCGGTGACCCGGTCGTCGGTGTACTGGACGTCGTAGAACCCGTCGTCGTCGGCCTCCCACACCTCGATCCGCGCGCCGGGAATCGGGGAACCGTCGAGTGCGGTGACGGTGCCCTCGACCCAGCAGGGTTGGCCGGGGGCACCGCCGGAGATGTCGTCGCCGAGGTCGATGCGGGGCGAGTTCTCCACGAAGAACGGCCCGAAGACGGTGGCTTCGGTGGCCTCGCCCTCGGCCTCGTTGTTCATCGTGATGGTTTGCATGGACGCGCCGAACACGTCGGAGAGGAGGATGAATTCCTGCCGCCGGTCATCGGTGATGTGCCCGGCGGCGGTGAGGAACTCGATCGCCGTGTTCCATTCGTACTCGGTCAGGCGCACCTCGCGCAAGAAGGCGTGCAGGTGCCGGGTCAGCGACTGCAACACCACCTTCAGGCGCTCGTTGTCGGCGCCATCGAAGCTGGCGATCACCTTCGCGGTCAACTCTTCCTCACGCCGGCGCTGTTCGGGGTTGGTCGCGGTCTCGTCGACGGTGCGGGAAGTCATGACAAGAAACCTTCCGATGAGGGCGGGGTGCCGGCCCAGGCGGCACGGAGCAGGACCTCGAGGTTGTCCGGTGTCACCTGGCGCGGGGTGGTGTCGGGGATGAACGGCAGGATGAGTGCGACCGCCTCGGGAATGCTGTCCTCGGTCAGCCCGTGATCGGCCAGGGCGGTGGGCGCGTCGAGCCGTGCACGCAGCGTGTTCAGCCCGTCGAGTGCGTGTGCGGTGCCGAATGCGGCGGCGATCCGCGCTTCGGCGGCGGGTGCGGCGGGCGCGAGAAAGGCCAGGACGTACGGCAACACGACGGCGTGGGTCTGCGCGTGGGGCAGGTTGTAGGCGCCGCCGAGGACGTGGCAGATCTTGTGGTGCATCCCCGATCCCGCCGAGGCGAAGGCGACCGCGGACAGGTAGGCGCCATAGAGGCAGTCCTCCCGCCCGGCCCTGTCGTCGGGGTCGGCCTTGACGGCCGGCAGCCCGGCGTTGAGCGTGCGGATCGCTTCGGCGGCCAACGCCTGGTTGATCGGGTCGGCGCGCGGCGCCCACATCGAGTCGATGCTGTGCGCCAGGGCGTTCAGACCCGACGCCACCGACAGGTCGGCGGGCAGCGAACTGGTCAGGTCCGCGTCGTAGACGACCGTGACGGGCAGGACCCTGTCGTCGACCCCGGTCGTCTTCCGTGAATCCTCGGTCAGCCCCCAGACGTCGGTCGCCTCCGAACCGGCGTAGGTGGTCGGGACGGCCACGATGGGCAGCCCGGTGGTCAGAGCGATCGCCTTCGCCAGACCGGTCGTCGACCCGCCACCGATGCAGACCAGCAGGTCGATCCCGTGCTCCTTGGCCGCGGCCCGGGCCTTCTCGGCCGTGGCGATCGGCACGTGCGGGGCGACGTCGTCGTAGCGCAAGGCCACCGTGATGCGCTCGGTGACCGTCTGGGCGATCGGCTGCTCGGTCGGGCCGGCGATCACCATGACCGCTCTTGCGCCGAGCCGCTCGACCTCGGCGGCCAGGTTCTGCGCCGCCCGTCCGGTGCCGAACAGCACCCGCTGCGGCAAGGTCGTGTGCTCGAAGGTCGTCATCGGACGTACGCCTCCCTGGCGGCCAGTTCGGCGTCGTATCCATAGAGCCAACCACTGGCCACCAGGGGATCCTGCTGGGCGAGTCCGGCGTCCCGGGTGATCTGTTCCGGCCCGTCGGGCAGGTGGTTGATCTCCTTGCGGTCGCGGCTGAGCTGCTGAACCCTCGTCGTGCGGGGCAGGCGAATCTCCTCGTAGGTGCGCAGCGCCCGATCGGGGTCGCCGGTGTCCGCGGCCAGGCACTGGGCGAGCGCGGCGCCGTCCTCGATGGCCTGGGCGGCGCCCTGGGCGAAGAACGGGAACATCGGATGCGCGGCATCACCGAGCAGCGTCACCCGACCACGTGACCACTTCTCGAGCGGTGCGCGGTCGAGCAGCGCCCATCGTCCCGGGGTCCCGGCGGCCTTGATCAGATCGGTCAGCCGGGGATCCCACCCGTCGAACTCGGCGAGGAGTTCGGCGACTGTGCCGGTGGCGCTCCAGGATTCGTCGGTGAAGTCACCGGCGGGGGCGAACGCCACGATGTTGACGGCCTTGCCGCCCGAGATCGGGTAGTGCACGAGGTGATGGTCCGGTCCGATCCACAGGGTCTGGACCGGACGGCGCGCAAACGCCGGGGCGTCCGCGGCGGGAACGAGCGCCCGGAACGCACACATCCCGGAGTATTCGGCGGGGGCGGGGGTGGTGATGGCGCCGCGGATGACCGAGTGGACCCCGTCGGCGCCGATGACGACGTCGGCGTCGACCACCGACCCGTCGCCGAAGTGCAGGCGCGCCCCGTCGGCGTGGGGTTCGATGCCGGTGCACCGCATGCCCAATCGGATCAGCTCCGCCGGTAAAGCCGCGCGGACGGCGTCGAGCACGTCGGCGCGGTGCGCGACGTAGGAGCGTTCGCCGTACAGGGCTTCGCAGTTGTCGGTGAGATGCTCGGCCGAGAGGATCGCCCCGTTCTGCCAGCGTCGGAATTCCCAGCCGACCTCGAGGGGGACCGCCGTGGCGAGGAAGGTGTCGAAGTGACCGAGCCGACGGATCATTCGCACCGCGTTGGGAGAGACCACCAGACCGGCTCCGACCTCCCCGAGCTGGGGTGCCTGCTCGTAGACGGTGACGTCGAGACCGGCCCGGTGCAGGAACGCTGCTGCCGCCACTCCGCCGATACCGCCGCCGACGACGGCGATACGGGGGGAACCGGTGGAAGAGGAATCGGGTGTGGTTGTACTCATGGGAAAGGCCTTTCTGACTCGATCCGCCGGCGTGCGGAGGCGAAGGGGTTCTCGCCGAGTGCCGGCGAGACCCGTCGACCGCGCGCCGGGGGTGGAGCGCACCCGTACCGGTGGCGGACGGGGTCAGCGCTGTACTGGGGTGTCCTGGGAGGTGGGGGTCAGTTCGCGGCGCAGGAGTTTGCCGACCGGGCTGCGGGGCAGGCCCTCACGCCGTTCGAGGACGCGGGGGATCTTGAATTTCGCCAGCTGTGGGCGCAGGAACTGTTGCAGCTCTTCGAGTTCGACGGTGTCGTCGCAGACGACGACCGCGGTGAGGATCTCACCCCACACCGGGTCGGGGCGGCCGACGACGGCGGCATCGCGAATCCCGGGATACTGGACGACCAGGTGCTCGATCTCGGCCGGGTCCACGTTCTCCCCGCCGGTGATGATGATTTCCTTCGACCGCCCCGTGATGCACAGGTCGCCGTCGACATCGATGAAGCCGCGGTCGCCGCTGGCCAGCCATCCCTGTCGGAACGTCTCGGCGGTCGCGGTCTCGTTGCCCCAGTAGCCGGAGGCGATGTGCGGTCCGCGCACGAGCACCTCGCCGACCTGGCCGGGCGGAAGGTCGCTGCCGTCATCGGAGACGATCCGCAGATCCGTCAGCAACGCCGGAGTCCCTGATGATGCGGACTTGAGTGCCGCGTCGGTGGCGCGCCGGAAACTGACCGACGGTCCGGCCTCGGTCAGCCCGTAGCTGGCGAGAACCGGGACACCGCGCGAGGCCCACAAAGACACCAGTTCCGGTGGCATCGGGGCGCCGCCGCCGAGGATCCACCGCAGGCTCGAGGTGTTCGCGTCTGGGAACCCCGGCACCTGCGCCATCAGAGTGAGCATCGAGGGCACCGCGAACATGGTGGTGACCGCGAACTGCTCGATCTGCCGCAGGCACCGCCCGGCGTCGAACTTGCTGTCGAGGATCACCGTGCCGCCCTTGACCAGGGTGGCGACGGCGACGGTATTCAACGCCGCGACGTGGGACAGGGGTGTGTTCACCAGCGTCACATCGTCGGCGACGATGTCCAGTCCGAGCAGGGTGTTGACCCCGTTGAAGAACAGTGCGCCGTGACTGAGGGTGACCCCCTTGGGGTGCCCGGACGTTCCCGAGGTGTAGACGACCAACGCCGCGGAGTCCGCCGTCGGGCGGTGCTCCGGCGCGGGACCGGGAACATACGCGGGCAGGTGCGGCAGTGCCAGGTCGTGAACCTTTTCCAGGGACAGGATCGGTATGCCGTCGACGCCGGGCACCTGGCGGGCGGCGTCGGCGGTGTGTGGCGACACCAGCAGTGCGCGTGCCGACAGATCCTGCAGGATGTAGCCGACGTCCGCGGGTGGGGACGCGATCCCGACGGGGGTGAAGACCGCCCCGACCCGTGAGCTTGCATAGAGCGCGATCAGGATCTCGGGGCGGTTTTCCGAGTAACACACGACGCGATCTCCGGGCCGAACCCCCTGTTCGGTGAGGAACGACGCTGCCGCCCGGATCCGGTCGAGGAGCTGGCCGTAGGAGATCCGTTCGTCGCCGTGGATGATCGCGGTGCGGTGTGGTTGACGCTGCGCCCGGCGCTCGACGAGCTCGCCGTAGCGCAGGCCGGTGAAACTGGCTGTTCCATCAGGTCCGGCGTCCGGGATGGGGGTGGAGAAGGCGTCCATCGAAATCTCTCCCGGTCAGATCGGATAGTGGCGGTCGTCGCTGGACACGGTGATCCACCGCAGTTCGGTGAATTCTTCCAGAGCCGCGGACGAGCCGAAACGCCCGAAGCCGCTGGCTTTGACCCCACCGAACGGCATCTGCGCCTCGTCGTGCACGGTGGCGCCGTTGATGTGGCAGATCCCGGACTGAATTCGCTGCGCCAGGGTCAGGCCGCGCCCGACATCACCGGTGAACAGGGCGGCGGAGAGCCCGTAGTCGGAGTCGTTGGCCACCCGCACCGCCTCGTCCGCGCCATCGACCTCGATGATCGGGGCGAGGGGACCGAACGACTCCTCGGAGTAGATGCGGGCGGCCGACGTGACACCGGACAGCACGGTGGGCGGGTAGTACAGGCCGTCGGCCACACCTCCGGTGACGACGGTGGCGCCGTGCGCGACCGCATCGGCGACCAATGCCTGCACGTGGGCGACGGCGCCCTCGTGCACCAGCGGTCCCAGCTGGGTGCGCGGATCCTCCGGGTCACCGACGACGAGCTTCGCGGCCCGCTCGGCCAACAGGGCGGTGAACTCGGCGGCGACGGCGCGGTCGACGATCAACCGCTCCGTCGACATGCAGATCTGGCCCTGGTTCATGAAGGCACCGAACGACGCCGCGGCGGCCGCGGCCTCGAGGTCGGCATCGGCCAGCACGATGTACGGTGCCTTACCGCCGAGCTCGAGAACCGTTCGCGTCAAATGCTTTCCGGCCTTCTCGGCGATGATGCGTCCCACCGTGGTGGAGCCGGTGAAGTTGACGCACCGCACCGCCCTGTGCGCGATCAGCGCGTCGACCACCTCGGCGGCGTCCTCGGCGGCATTGGTGACCAGATTCGCCGCGCCGGCCGGGATGCCGGCGTCGATGAGGCATTCGATGATGGCTGCGTGGGTCGCCGGGGTCTCCTCCGACGCCTTGAGTACCACGGTGTTGCCGTAGGCCAGCGGCATGGCGATCGCCCGGACACCGAGGATGACCGGTGCGTTCCACGGCGCGATGCCGACCACGACCCCGACCGGCTCCCGCACGGCGAGCGCGGTCAGCCCCGGGACATCGGACGGGATGACCTGGCCGACCGTCGAATACACCTGGGCGGCGGCCTCGCGGAACATCCCGGCCGCGAGTTTGACGTTGAAATGGCACCAGGAGGCGGCGGCGCCCATCTCCTTGCCCATCATCGCCGAGATGGCCCCGCTGCGTTCGTCGAGGAGTGCGGCGGCCCGCTCGAGGACCTTCCGGCGCGCGCCGGGGGGAGTGGCGGCCCACCCGGCGGCGGCGTCGGCGGCCGCGGCGACGGCGCGTTCGGCGTCCGCGCGGGTGGCGGCCGCGACCCGCGCGATCGGTTCACCGGTCAGGCGGCGGGTTTTGACGATGTAGCGCCCGCCGGCGGCTTCGACCGAATCTCCGGCGATGCGCAGCGGAACGGTCACCACGGCGGATTCGGTGGTGGAGGTCATCGATGTTCTCCTACTCTGCGGTGGTGGCGTACGTTCCCAGGCCCGGGCGGTACGTCTTGTCGTCGAGGAACTGGGTCATGCCCTGCTCACGAGCGTCGGTGTCGAACAGGATCGCCTGGTCGTGCTTGGCGTAGAGGTAATCCTCGGCGGCCTCCCACGACATCAGCCGCGAGTGCCGGAAGCCCATCTTCGCCCCGCGGACCACCCACTGGCTCAGGCTGGTCAGCTGCAGGGCGAGCTCGATGGTGCGGGCGCGGAGCTGATCGGCCGGGACCGCTTCGTTGACCAAACGCATTTCCGACGCGCGTTTCCCGTCGAACTGCTGCCCGGTCATGATGTAGAACATGGCATCGCGGGTGGGGATGGTCTCCGCCAGCGCACGAGTGACCAGGTTGCCGGGGGTGACACCCCAGTTCACCTCGGACAGGCCGAAAGTCGCGTCCTCGGATGCGATCGCCAGATCGCAGGAGACGAGCGGAACGAACGCCCCGCCGAAGCACCAGCCGTTGACCATCGCGATGGTGGGCTTGGCGTAGTTGAGGAGCTTGCGGTACTGCCAGTTCGTGCCCTCGCCGCGAACCCGGTGCTGCACCGAGCGTGGCTTGCCGTCGGTTTCCCGGAAGTACTCCTTGAGATCCATGCCGGCCGAGAAGGCGTCGTCGGAGCCGGTCAGCACCACTACGGCGCAGCGGTCGTCGTCCTCCAAATGATCGAGGGTGGCGAACATTTCGCGGTTGAGCGTCGGGTTCATCGCATTGCGCTTGTCCGGGCGGTTGAACCGGACCCAGGCGATGCGGTGCTCGTCGAACTCGACGAGGACGGTGTTACCCCAGGGTTCGTTGATGTTGTCGGACATGGAAGTCTCCGTTCGATCGTCCGGCCCGGCGGCCGTGACACAGGGTGAATGCGGTGGCAACGGGCCACGTGGCATATAAGAAGTTCTGATATGGAAGTTATCAGTGACTCTGATAACCTGTCAACCATGACTATCGAGGTGCTCGGCGACGGGACGACCCAGGACGTCGGCGGATCGCCGGCCAGGGTGACGTATCTGGTCAAACGGCTCGAGTCGGCGGTCCGCCGAGACCTCGACGCCGCCATGCAGGCGCAAGGGTTGACCACGCCGCAGTATGCGGCGCTGAGCATCCTGCAGCGCAATCCCGGACTGTCCTCGGCGCAACTGGCCCGGCGGTCCTTCGTCACCGCGCAATCGATGCAGGTCATGGTCGCGGCGTTCGTGCGCAGTGGCTACGTCGAGCGCCATCCCGATCCCGACAAGCAACGCGTGCTGCGCAACTACCTGACCGAGGCCGGGCTCGACGTGCTCGCCCGATGTGAAGAGGCGGCCGATCACATCGAGGAGCGAATGCTCGCCGGCCTCAGTCGGTCTCAGATCTCGCGACTTCGGGAGACCATGACCACCTGCGTGCAGAACCTGACCGACGGACATCATCCGGCCGACTGACGCCGGAGGGTGGCGGGGCGGGGTGTCACCGCGTGCGCGGGACCGCCCGGGGTAGCCGCGGGCTGATCGGTTGCCGGGGGCCGGGGCCGGCCAGTGCATGCGTCAGCCCGCGGCCGGCCGTCTGAACCAGGATCTTCATCTCCCGAAGATCACGTGCCCCGGTCGTCCCGAGGATGGAGATCGCGGCCATGCCCATCTCGGCAGGTCCGGTCGCCAGTGCGGCGCAGGAGGTGGACCCGGGCGTGAGTTCGTCCTCCGATGTCGCCACCCCGTCCCGCCGCACCCGCGCCAGTTCCAGGCGAAGCGTCTCGGCCGTCACCATGGTGGCCGGGGTGTATCCGGCCAGCGGGCCGCTGAGCACCCGCTCTTGAAAGTCGGGTGAGGAGTGGGCCAGCAGTACCTTGCCCACCGCGCTGGCATGCAGCGGCAACCGGCCCCCGGCGCGCCCGACCGGCGGTACGTCCGTGGTGCCCGTGATCTTCTCCACGAGCAACGCTTCTCCGCCATCGAGCACGGCGAGGAGGATGTGTGCCCGGGTCACCTCCCACAGGCTCTGAAGAAACGGCATGGCCGCCTCGCGCAGCCCATAGGTTCGCGTCGATCGCGCGGCGATCTCCCACAGCCGAACTCCCACGCAGTACTTGCCCTCGGACGTGCGCTCGAGGCCGCCCCAGTCCACCAGGTCCTGGATCAAGCGATGCACCGTGCTCGACGGCAAGTCCGTCGCGCGCGCGATCTCCGACATCGACAACTCGACGCGCTCCCCGGTGAATGCCTCGAGGATTGTCAGCGCCTTACTGGTCACCGATCGCCCGGGGGAGGTGTTCCCGCCCGCCATGTCCGCCCCTTCCTATCAGGGTCTCTGATGCAGCGTAGCGGCCTGACCCCGTGACATGTTGCCCACTGGACGGGAAACCTGTGGCCAGAGTCACATCAGAAAGTCTTACATGGAGGGGTGCCGGCCTACACCCGTCGCACCGATCATCTTCAGGAGAGAAAATCCATGACTGAAACAATGCTGGCTGCCCGCATGCACCAGGTCGGCGAACCCATGGTCCTCGAACAGGTGCCCCTGCCGCAGCCAGGACCCACCGACGTGCGAGTGTCCGTGCAGGCCTGCAACATCGTGCCGAACCTGGCCAACATTCTCGCCAACTGGACCACCTGGTTCCCGCAGAATCCGCTGCCCGCCCTGCCGGCGATATTCGGGCTCGACCCGGCCGGTGTGGTCGACGCCGTCGGTGCCGACGTCCACAGCTTCAAGCCGGGCGACCGCGTCTACGTCAACCCCGGCCGCTACTGCGGCGACTGTCTCGCCTGCCGGCGCGGTGAACACGTCAACTGCACCAGCTACGCCTTCTCCGGCTACTTCGGCTTCACCGCCACCGCCCCCCGACTGCTCGACCGGTACCCCTACGGCGGTCTGGCCGAATACACCCTCGCCCCGCAGTACTCCCTCGTCGCAATCCCCGACAGCATCGGGTTCGAGACCGCCGCACGATTCGGTTACCTGGGGACCGCGTACTCCGCCCTCCGCAAGGCGAAGGTCGGCACCGACACCACCGTGCTGATCAACGGCATCAGCGGCACACTCGGACTCGGCGTCGCCCTCTATGCCCTCGCCATGGGCGCCACCACCATCCTCGGCACCGGCCGCGACCGCGACCTGCTCGCGCGCGTCGAAGCCCTGGCCCCCAACCGCATTCGAACGTTCTCCACCCGGGACGGTGCCATCGACAACTGGGTACGCGGCACCGTCGACGGCGGTGTCGACGTCTACGTCGACGCCCTCGGTCCCGGAGCCCCCCACGAGCCGTTCCAGCAAGGCCTCAAATCCCTGCGCCGCGGCGGACGAGCCGTGAACATCGGCGCCACCGCAGGTGAAGTACCCATCGACGTCCACCACCTGATGGACCAGCAACTGCAGCTGATGGGATCATGCTGGTTCACCGCCGGCGAGGGACAGGACATGGCCGCCATGGCGGCCAACGGCATGGTCGATCTGTCCATCTTCGAGAACGTCACCTTCCCCTTGGCCAAGGTCAACGACGCCATCACCGGCATCGAGAACCGCCACGGCGGCTTCAGCAATTTCGTCATCACGCCCAGCGAGAAGTAGGACACCTCCCATGTCGACCACCGAACCGATCTCACTCGATCCCACCCTCACCGCCCTGGTCAACGTGCACTGGCAACACGACATCGTCACCCCGGACGGTGCGTTCGCCCCGTTCTTCGCCGAATCCGTTAGACGCCACGGCGTCATCGGCGCCACACGCGGACTGGTCGACGCCTTCCGCACGGCCGGGGCGCTCGTGATCTGGGCCCGCGCCGCCTTCCAGCCCGGTTACCCGGAACTGATACTCAACACCGGACTCAACCACGCCATCAAGGATCTCGGTGCCCTCATCGACGGCAGTTCCGGGGCGCAGATCATCCCCGAACTGGGCACCGGAGACGACGAACCGGTGGTCAGCCACCCGGGTACCTCGGCGTTCCCGAACACGGCGCTCGACGCCATCCTGCGCCGCCGACAGATAGACACCGTTCTCTTCACCGGCGTCGCGACCAATGTGACCGTCGAGGGCACCGCACGAGACGCAGTGAACCTGGGCTACAACGTCATTCTCGTATCAGATGCCTGCGCGGCAGCAACTGACGAAGCGCATGACGCGACGCTCGCCACCTTCTCATTGCTCGGAAAGGTCGCCTCCGCCGCCGACATCCAACGGGCGCTGCAACGACACACGGACCGCCGGGACGCGACGTCAACCCATACGCACGCCTTGGCTTAGCGACCAGGGATCGCTAGTAGGTCTCCGCGGCCGGCGAGGTGTGGGCTGGACGAGGGCGACACGCTCTCGGCTGTACTCGATTTGGGGCTCAGCGGTCAGTTAAATCCGGGGCCTCGAGCGCATCTAAATCCGTCAAGAGGCGCTACGGGCCTACGGCGTAGCGCTGCCGACGGTCACGGCCGCGGTCATCGGCGCGACGAGAAGGCTGGTGGTGGTGGCGCAGATTGCGGTCGCGGTCACTGGGCACTCCTGTGCACTGTCGTTGAGGCTGCGGATCTGTGCACCCTCGGGCGGCAAGGTGGGTTGTGGTGTGGGTGAACGCCCGCCGGAACTTGTCTGCGGCGGGCGTTCATGGTGGGGTCAGTTCAGGGTGGTGGTGTCGATGACGAACCGGTATCGGACGTCGGAGGCGAGGACCCGTTCGTACGCTTGGTTGATCTGGTCGGCGGGGATGACTTCGATGTCGGATCCGATGTGGTGGGTGGCGCAGAAGTCGAGCATTTCCTGGGTCAGGGCGATGCCGCCGATCATCGATCCGGCGAAGTTGCGGCGGCCGCCGATCAGTGACATCACGTTCACGCTGAGCGGTTCGGCGGGGGCGCCGACGTTGACCAGGGTGCCGTCGACGGCGAGCAGGCCGAGGTAGGCGTTGAGGTCGATGCCGGCGCTGACGGTGTTGACGATGAGGTCGAACCGGCCGGCGAGGTGCTCGAAGGTGTTGGGGTCGGAGGTGGCGTGGTAGGCGTCGGCGCCGAGGCGCAGGCCGTCCTCCTGCTTCTTCAGAGTTTGGGAGAGCACGGTGACCTCGGCGCCGAGGGCGTGGGCGATCTTGACGGCCATGTGCCCGAGCCCGCCGAGGCCGACGATGGCGACCGTCTTGCCGGGACCGGCACCCCAGCGGCGCAGCGGGGCGTACGTAGTGATGCCGGCGCACAGCAGCGGGGCGGCGGCGGCCGGGTCCAGGCTCTCCGGGACGGACAGGACGTAGTCGGCGTCGACGACGACATGGGTGGAGTAGCCGCCCTGGGTGGTGCTGCCGTCACGGTCGACGCCGGCGTAGGTGGGGACCATGCCGTTGGCGCAGTACTGCTCGTCGCCGTTTCGGCAGTGGGTGCAGTGACCGCAGGAGTTGACCAGGCAGCCGACGCCGACGCGGTCCCCGATCTGGTGGCGGGTGACGTCGGCGCCGACATCGGCGACGACGCCGACGATTTCGTGGCCGGGCACGACGGGGAAGGGTTGCGGGCCCCAGTCGCCGTTGACGGTGTGGATGTCGGAGTGGCAGATGCCGGCGTACTGGATTTCGATGAGGACGTCGTGGGGGCCGACGTCGCGGCGCTCGATGGTGGTGGGGGCCAGCGGCTGGCCGGCGGCGGGGGCGGCGTACGCGTTGACACGCATGGCAGTACTTCCTTCTTCCTGGTGGTCACGGTGGTGGTGAGCGGGGCAGGGCTGAGCAACCGGTGGCGCATCGGATCGTGGGCGCGCACCGGGGCAGGTGGGTTGGGGTTTATCGCCTCTTGGTGTTCTTGAGGTCGTCGGCCAGTGCGCTCGCCTCGGCCGCGAGGAGCGCGGCGCGGGGCTCGTCGCCCGCGTCGATGGCGTGCCAGTAGTCGATCTTGATGTCGACGTAGCGTTGACGAAGGGCGATCTGTTGGGCTTCGAGCTCGAGTTGCTGCCGGCGTTCGGTGAGCAGTTCGATCTGTGCGGGGGCGGCGGTGGCCCCGTGTTGGCCGTTGGCGACGTACTCTTTCATGTCTTTGACGGACATCCCGGTGGCGGCCAGGCACGCGATCCCCAGCAGCTGGCCCAGGTCGTCCTCGTCGAAGACCCGGTGCTTGCTGCTTTCCCCACGGCTGATCGGCGGGATCACCCCGACCGATTCGTAGTAGCGCAGGGTGCTGGCCGGAAGTCCGGTCAGGGCGGCCGCGTCCTTGATCGTGTAGTCGGGTGGGGTGGTTCGTGCGCTCACACCATCGACGCTAGGAACTTCAAGTACTTGAAGTCAAAGGTCGGATGAGTCACACCCCGGGTGGGGCGGTCGCGGCTGACGACGGCCGTGCGGTCTTTGTCGACGACGTCTGACCTCAACTCGCGAGAGCCGAGGCGACGACGTCTCGCATGCTGCTGCCTGGTCTGAACGGTGCTCGGCAAAACGCTGCGATGAGCGGGGTGCTGCGGTGGGTGCACCCCGGCGCCACCAGGTCGGAGTTACGCGACCCAGCGTGGGCTTCTCGGTGGTGTGTCGAACTGTTTCCACTCCTGTGCCCAGAGCCGCAACCGGTTTCGGTGAACAGGGTGTGCGAGTGCGGCGGCGAGGAGTACGGCGCCGGCCGTGAGTGCCCAGAGACCGCAGGCGGCGGTCACCGCGACCACGGTGTTTTCCCGGCCGCTCGGGATGGGGCCGGTGAGGTTGCCGTCGGCGTCGACGCTGACGGTGACGGTCTGGCCGACCTTCCCCGGGGTGTCGGTGGGCACGGCGGCGGTGCGCTCCCCGCCGGGTGTGAACCAACGGGCTCGGGCGGTGTGGGTGCCGGCGGGACGAATCGCGTACTCCGGGACGTCGGGGGCGAGGTAGGTGTCCTCGAGCAGGACAGCAGGTACGAGGTGGACGCCGGCGCGCAGTGTCTGGGTTTGCTGCTCGAGCCGGGTATGTGTCGCGGCGGCGAACGGGATCAGCAGCAGAACCACGACCGCGGTGAGCAGAACGAGGGCGGCTTCGATGCGGTCGCTGGGGCGCATCAGGCGGTTACGGCTCCACGGGCGCAGCCGCCACCACCGAACCGGTGCGGCCACCGGTGCCGGTGCCGGCTCCTTCCGACGCATCGTCACCTCCCGCAGGATCTCCGCTTCCCTCCCTTCGATTGTGGCGTTCTCGATCGCGGAAGGTGTTCGCGCAGGTCGGGTCGCGTAACCGGCCGGTCGGTGCTTATGCTCGATCTCGGGAGTTCCGCCGAGCGAAGAGGTGCACCAGCATGGCCCGAAACAGCGGCAACAGGCCGGTCGGTGGCCCGGAGTTGACGGTCGGTGTCCGGGTGCTGGTCCGCAGGAGCGCCGGGGCCGATCTCACCGGTGAGGTGGTCGAGGACTACGCGGCGGTGACCGACCCGGGCGGTGGTGGGCACGAGTGGGCGCCGGTGCATCGGTGGGCGGTCGCCCTCGACGACGGGCGGCTGGTCTTCGCCGACACCGACGACCTGACCATCGATCCGGGTTCCTGCCGCACCGCCCCGAACCCGAGCTCGGACCGGGATTCGGCCGTGCGGACACCCGGCCGACACCGGGGAGAATGATCGGAGGCAGCCGCTTCGTGGCCACTTCTGGGCAGCGGCGAACATCGTGCACACGAATGTCGCTAGCAGTCAGTCGATTACATGACTGATGCGGACGAGGTCATCAAGGGAGTACGTCGATCTCATCGCACGCTCTGTCGGGTATGCCTCAGCCGTAACGCCACACCGGACGTATTTCGTGCTGTGGTGTTGTCCGGAACTGACGTTTCGGGCTTACCGTGGCGGTATGAGAGGTGATGAGGCTCGCGTGGCCCAGGACTTCGCGGGTTGGTTGTCGTCTCAGGGCTGGACGGTGCGTACCGATGAGGATGTCGTCGACATCGTTGCCGAGAAGGACGGCCACCTGCTCTACGCCGAGGTCAAGGGTGCGAGCGCCGCGCCGGATATGGACGTCGATACCGCCATCGGGCAGCTCGTGCGGCGGATGCCGAGCGAGGCGGATCAGTCGGTGTCGTTCGCGCTGGTCGTGCGGGACGAGCCGCGATCGGTGGACGCCGCGGTGCGGGCACCTCAGCGAATTCTGGATCTGTTGGGGATGGCACTGTATGCCGTTGATGACAACGGTGGTGTGCGGCAGCTCTTCGGCCGGGTATGAAAACAGCCCCGGGCATGAGCGGGGATGGACGGTAACCTCGCTGTGTCTTGTGAGAGAGGGGAAGTGCGGTGATGGGGCGGTAGCTCAGTCGGTTAGAGCCGTGGACCCATAATCCATTGCCCTCGATGATGGGCGACTGGTTTTCGCCGACACCGACGACCTCACCGTCGATCCGTCACCCGGCGACCCGGCGACCCGAGGGCGAGATAAAGCGCCTCGTCGAGCAGCGGTAGAGGGCGCCCGGACATGGTCGTCACGGCGGCGTTCGGGACGGCGCCTTTGCTGCCCGTTCTCCGCGCTCGCGCCCATCGTCAATACCGCCGCCGGCGTCGAGTAACTGCCTTGTCGCGCCCCTCCGTGGCTCCGGCGGCCGCGCCTTTCATGCTGCCGAGATCTGTGTTCTCCGGCGCAGCGGTCGCACGTGAAATCTGGAGGGGATGACGATTTCGCTGGGGTGTGGGGGTCTACTCGTGGTGGTGTTGGAGGTGGTCGCGCATCTGGTGTGGGCTGATGGCGGTGAGGTGGGTGAGGATTCGGGTGCCGGTGCAGGTGGTGTCGGCGAGGAGGGCGAGTAGGAGGTGTTCGGTGCCGATGGTGTCGTGTCCGAGCAGCGAGGCTTCTCGCAGGCTTTGGGCGAGGGTCTTTTTCAGGGTCGGGGTGAAGGGGGGCCCGGCGCATTCGGTGTCGGTGTTGGGGTAGGCGGGGATCTCGTCGAGGGCGCTGTCGAGGTGGGGGCCGGTGATCCCCCAGGAGGTGAGGGCGGCACCGGTGGGGCCGCCGGCGGCGTGGATGCCGGTGAGGAGGTGTTCGGTGCCGAGGTGGTTGTGGTGGTGGGTGCGGGCCGCGTCGGAGGCGAGGACGACGACGTGCCGTGCCTGATCGCTGAACTTGTCGAACACCGTTGATCACTCCCTCGGCGAGCCCTGCGGATGGGTGGGGCCGTCGCCCTTCCAGTATCCCCGTGTGCGGGCGCTGAGCCTGCAAGGACGAGTCGCCTCGGGGAGGATGGTTCGGCGCTCGGTTGCGGCGGACGCCGTGGCCATGTCCGCGCCGCCTGCTCTGGGTGATCTCGGTGCGCATGCAGGCGCGGGGCCGCGCCGTGCGGGCTACGTGGAATAGCACGGACCGGCATCCAGTGGGCCCGGGCGAGGACTCGAACCGGGCCACACCGGCGGAGTTGCGCTCCCGCATGGGGTAGTCGCGCCCCGCCGGGCGTTTGAAACGGTCCTCGCGGTCTGACCGGGTTCCGGACGTCGTGGGCCGTGTCGCTGAGCGTCGCTTCCGATGTGCGGCACCGGGACTGGGGTTGGTCGACCGGATATGACCGCGGTGGTGCCACGGGAGGTTCGGCGAGATTCGGGTCGAGTGTTGTTTGCTCTCGGACGGGGACCTGATCAGTCCTTGTTTGTTATGTGGGTCGGCTACCGTGGGGTTTGTGTCAGCAGGTATTCCGGTGCCGTCGGACAAGATGACGCCGAGCCCGGAGGTTGGGCTCGACTTCGCTCGGGAATGGGTGGAGTTCCTCGATCCCGACGACGCCGAGCATCTCATCGCCGCGGACATGACGTGGCTGCTCTCCCACTGGACCTGCGTGTTCGGCACCCCGGCCTGCCAGGGCATCATCGCGGGCCGACCCGACGACGGCTGCTGCTCGCACGGCGCGTTCTTCACCGACGAGGACGATGTCGAGAGATTGCACGAGTCGGTGAAGCTGCTCGGACCCGGGGACTGGCAGTTCAGGAAGCAGGGTCTCGGGAAGAAGGGGTACATCGAGGAGGACGAGCTCGACGGCGAGCCGGCGCTGCGTACCCGCCGCTACCAGGGCGCGTGCATCTTCCTCAACCGTCCCGGATTCGAGGGTGGCATCGGGTGCGCACTGCACTCGATGGCGCTCAGGCGTGGGATTGAGCCGCTCGAGGTGAAGCCGGATGTGTGCTGGCAGTTGCCGATCCGGCGCACCCAGGAATGGGTGGAGCGACCCGACGGTGAGCAGATCCTGAAGACGACGATCACCGAGTACGACCGGCGTGGTTGGGGTGAGGGCGGCGCGGACCTGGACTGGTACTGCTCCGGCTCGCCGGATGCGCATGTCGGCGCCGTGGCGGTGTGGCAGTCGTATGCGCCGGAGCTCACCGAGTTGCTCGGTGAGGCCGCGTATCGCGAACTGGCGCGGCTGTGCAAGCGACGCGAAGGCCTCGGCCTGATCGCCGTGCACCCGGCGACCGCGGTCGCCGAGCAGAATTCTCGGTAACGGAGCGGCGGTCCCTGAGATGTCGACCCCGGTCACCCCGTTGTGGGCGTCTACGACAGGGTTGACTTACCACGTCAATTCCGGGAAATGAGCTCCCAGGTTCCGCCTTGCGGGCCTCATTTTCGGCAGGGCTCGCGAAGGGGCCGCAAGGCTGTCGAGTCTCGGTGATCACTGATGGACCGTGCGACACACGGTCACGGGTGATCCGCTGAGCTGGGACGATGGTACAAGTTGGCGCGCGCGTGTGTGGTGCCGCGCACCCCGGCTGGGCAGGTGCACGTCGACTCCGCGACCTATTCGAAAGATTCGAAAGGTGTTACGATTATTTCGAATGGAAGGGGTCGATCATGGGTGCACAGGCGTTGGATCAGCACACGTATCTGCCGCAAGCAGCGGAGGGTGTGGGGTTGGCGGAGGTGGTCGGCTTCCTCGACGCGCACGAGCGGCGCCGCGGTGACCGAGTGGAGCCGCGGTATCTGTTGGTCGGTGCCGGTGAGCACGATCAGGTGGAGTTGCCGGCGGAGGTGCATGCGGCGCTCAAGCAGGTCGTGGCCGCGCTGCAGGCCGGTCGTGCGGTGACGGTGGCCCCGCAGGCGACGATGTTGACCACGCAGCAGGCCGCGGATCTGCTGGGGGTGAGCCGGCCGACGGTGCGCCGGTTGATCGACGTGGGGGAGTTGCCGGCGGAGAAGGTCGGCACTCGCCATCGGCTGTTGTTGCGCGATGTGCTCGAGTATCAGCAGCAGCGCCGGGCCCGCCAATACGAGGCACTCGCCCAGACCGCTGTCGAGATCGACGACGAGGACGATCCGGCGGCGGTCGCGGAGCAGCTGAAGGCCGCGCGGAAGGCGGTCGCGGACCGCCGACGCACCCGCAGCGCGGGCCGGTCAGCCGCGGCGGGTGGTCGATAGGCAGCCCGGGGTGTTCGCAGCAGTTCTCGACACCTGTGTTCTCTGGCCGAGCCTGCAACGGGATTTCCTGCTGTCGATGGCCGTCGAGGGCTTGTACCGGCCGTTGTGGTCGGAGGTGATCCTCGACGAACTCGAATTCCACGAAGCGGCGAAACTGGAACGACGCGGACACAGCGCGACGGCAGCCCACGCGGCGAGTGCGCGACTGGTGGGAACGATGCGCGCGCACTTCGACGACGCCCTCGTGACCGGCTGGGAGCCACTCGAGGGTACGTTCTCGCTGCCCGATCCCGACGACGAGCATGTCGTTTCGGCCGCCGTCGTCGGCGGGGCCGGGGTGATCGTCACGCTGAACCAGAAAGACTTTCCACGAGAACGAGTTCCCGGGCACATTCAGGTGATCTCGCCGGCGGAGTTCGCAGCCGACACGGTGTCGGTGTCCCCGGCAGCCGCTGCGCGGGCGGTGGAGATGCTCGCGACCCGCCTGGCGCGGCCACTGATGACCGCCGATGAGGTCCTCGAGCAGTTGGTGACCCGGTACGGCATGGACGATGCTGTAGCGCTGCTTCGCGATCGCGAATGATTTCTCGCGCGTGGATAGTTCGTCGCGGACCCGATCAGGCGTCGAGTACCGGTGACCGGGTCTGGATGCTGGGCGCGATCACCTTCGGATGAGCTGTGCGACCTCGTTACCGGTTCCGCGCTCATGTCGGTCGGTGAGTGTCCAGTCGCGGCGTTTGGTGAGGCTTGAAAGTGTGAAACTCCTCAACTGCGAGATTCGCAATAGGTCGGGGTCGAGCGGTTTACGGGTGAGCACGATTTTGAAATGTAGGGGTGCGATGAGCATTTCGACGATGTGACGGGGGTCGGTTGTGTCGGGTAGTTCGCCGCGGTTGCTAGCGCGTGCTCCGATCTCGTCGGAGCGCGCGTAGCGGGTGTCCCAGTACTGTTTGCGGGCGTGGCTGGCTGCCGGGTCGTCGCCGGCGGCGGCGAGTGCTCGATCGAAGTCGTTGCCCTGGGGGGTGTTCAGGTATGCGGTCAGCGAGGTGAGGTAGGTGATCAGGTCGTCGCGCAGTGATCCGGTGTCGGGGACCGGGAGTAGTTCTTCGGCTTCCTCGAGCAGGGCGTCGATCATCAGGTTCTCGCGTGTCCCTGCCGATTCATCGGTAGGTGTATAGCTCGACCATCCGTTTTACCTTGTCCAGCGCTTCGCGCAGGGTGTCCAGATTTGTCGAGCCGAGCGCCAGCCGGAGCGCGTGCGGCACGTGTGCGGACGTGGCGAACGGTTCCGCCGTGGACACCGATACGTGTTCGCGCAGGGGTGCGGCCGCTATCTGGTCGGCCCGTACTTCCTCGGGCATGGGGAGCCAGAGGAAGTACGACGACGGATGGCTGACCTGAGGTTGCCCCGCTAGTGGTGTGTCTCGCAAATAATTCTTGATCGATTCGATAGAATCCGTATATGAGGAACCCGGTACCCGCTTTGCAGATTTCCGATGGGCAGCGCGTTGTGCTCGAGTCGTTGGCGCGCTCGCAGTCGGGTGCGCATCGGGAGGTGGTGCGGGCCAAGGCGTTGTTGATG